>CAZPOZ010000531.1:0-2795 GCA_964588235.1 uncultured Planctomycetales bacterium | reverse complement strand
GCTGCCCACACGAGCCCGAGGAAGGGCCGCGAGCGCCCCCAGCCCAGCGCGTCGCCCGTTCCCGCCTCGAACTTGCGCCTCGTACCAGTAGTTGCTGCCTTTTTGCCGAACGGGCGCCCCCCGGGCGCGTATCTCTCCGGGTACCGGGTGGGCGCCGTGGCCTCCCGGGAACCCCGGCGTCTGGAACGGGTCCAACGTGGGCGAGACGACCGACATCCCCGCGACGAGCGACCCCGACCAGGCGATCCTGGAGGCCTGCCGCCGCGGCGAACCCGGCGCCTTCGACGTGCTCGTGGAGCGGCACCACCGGCGGGTCTTCCGCCTGGCCGTGCGGCTCCTGGGCGACGAGGAGGCCGCGCTGGACGCCGCCCAGGAGACCTTCGTGAAGGCCTGGAGGGCGCTGCCGCGGTTCGAGGGCGGCGCGCTCTTCACCACATGGCTCACCCGCATCGCCATCAACCAGTGCCGCAACGAGCAGCGCCGCCGGGCGACGCTCAAGCACGGCCGCGCCCGCTCCCTGGACGAGCCGATCCCGGGCACCGACCTGCCGCGGGCCAGCACGCTCATGGCCTCGGGGCCGGACGTGGACGCGCGCACGCTGACGGGCGAGCTCGCGGCGCGCCTGTCGGCCCTGCTCAGCGCCCTGCCTCCCGACGACCGCGAGGTGCTGCTGCTCAAGGAGGTCGAGGGCCTCTCCTACGAGGGCATCGCCGAGGTCTTGGACATCCCCGTGGGCACGGTGCGCAGCCGCCTGCACCGCGCGCGTGCCGACGTCCGCCGGCGACTGGCGCCCTACCTGGCCGAGGAGAGCCGCTGAGCGGCCACGGCTCGGGCCCCGGGGCCTCCGTGGCCCCGCGCGCCCCGCACGCCCCGTGTCCCCCTCGTGCCCCGTGTGCCCCCTGCGCGCTGTGCGCACCCCCCGGTAGCCTGTCCCCGGGCCCGATCCCGTGCTGACCCCCGACGACGACGCCCTGCTGAGCGACCTGCTCGACGACCGCCTGAGCGCGGAGGCCGAGCGCGCGCTGACGCTGCGCCTGGAGCAGGAGCCGGCGTTGCGTGAGGCCTTCGACGGGCTCGTGCGGCTGCGCGCGCTGCTGGCCGAGGGCCCGGCCCCCGAGCCCCCGCCCGGGTTCGTGGCGGGCGTGCGGGCGCGTTTGGCCGGGGACGGCCTGGCCGTGACGGCTCCCCGGGGCGCGCGCGACGACGACGTGGGGCTCGAGGACGACGCCGACGATGAAGCCCCCGCCGTGGCGGCGCGGGCCGCGGCCCCCCGTCCGGGGTTCCCGCACGACGGGCACGCCGCGGCGGCCGGACGCGCCGAGCCCGCGGCCCCGCCGCTGCGCGCGGCCTCCCCCGGGCCCGTGCCCCTGGTCTGGCGCCGGCTGATGACCGTGGCCTACGCCGCGGCGGCCCTGCTCGTGGTGGGGGTCGGCCTCCTGGCGGTGCGCGACCGCGAGCGCGACGCCGCCCGCAAGGATCCCGGCGAGCTCGCCCGGGGCTCGGGCCGTGACGGGCGCGTCGAGGGGAAGCTGAAGGGGCCCGCCTGGGCCGCCGGCGAGCGCGACGAGGCGCGCGAGCTCTCGGCGGGCGTGCCCCGCACCGAGGCGGACGACCTCGTCCCGCCTCCGGCCGAGCCGGCGGCGCCGCCGCCGCAGGCGCCCGCCGCGTCGGCTCCGCCGCCCCTTGCGGCCCGGGACGCCGAGGATGGCCGGCCCGGGAAGGCCGGGCCCGACGGTCGGGCGCGCGGAGGCTTCGCGGGCCCCGGCGGGGCCCTGCCGCCGGGCCTGCGCAAGCCCAGCGACGAGGTCGCGCCCGACTCCCCGGCAGCCGCGGGCTCGGCGCCCGTGCCCGCCTCCGCGCCTGCGCCCGCGTCCCGGCCGACGCCCCAACCCGCGCCCGCCCGCCCGTCGGACGAGGTCCAGGCGGCCCGCGAGCCCTGGGTGCTGGTGCTGGAGGCCACCGACCTGGCCTCGGGCCGGGCGCTGGTGGAGGCGCTGATCGCCGGGCCCCGCCCCGCGCCCGCGGCCGGATCCGGCGCCCCCAGCGGCGGCGCCGCAGACCCCGACTTCCGCCACGTGCGGCTGCGCCGGTTCGACCCGTCGCAAGACGCGGCGCTGCTGCGCGGCCTCTCCACCGCCGACCGCGAGCGCCTGGGCCGGGTGGCCGACCGCTCGGCCGCCGCGCCGGCGCGCGGGGGGCTGTCCGGCCCGGCGCCGAGCCCGCTCCCCGCCCTCCCCGGGACGGCCGGGCCCGGCCTCACGGCGCCCGGCGCGACGGCCCCCGTTCCCGTGGCCGTCGCGGCCAAGCCCGCGCTGGGCGTGGAGTCCTTCGAGCTCTCCCCCGAGCAGCTGGCCCGGCTCGAGGCCGTCCTGGGGCCGGCGCCGCAGGGCTCCGCCCAGCCGACGGCCCCGCCGGGCGCGGGGAGGGCCAAGGACGACGCAGGCGCCGCGGACGCAGGGGAACGCCCGGACGGCGAGGACGCCCGCGACAAGCGCCCTCGCGCGCAGCCGCCGGAGCCGCGCGTCACCCGCCCGGTGCGGGTGCTGATCGCCCCGCCGCGGTAGCCTCGGGCGCCCATGCGCGCGCTCCTCGTGGTCCTGCTGTCGGCGGCGCTCGCCGCGGGCGGCTTCCTGCTGGGGCACCGCGTGGGGCGGCGGGCGCCGGAGGCGGGCGGCGTGGCCCGCCGCGTGCGCCCCGCGGCCCTCGAGGCCTGCTGGCGCGCCTGGTTCGAGGGGCGGGACGCCGCGCTGCGCGCCGGGGCGGCCGCGCTCGCCACCGCCGGGCTCGCGGGCGCC
>CAZPOZ010000530.1:0-2797 GCA_964588235.1 uncultured Planctomycetales bacterium | reverse complement strand
GGCCTCGCCGGCGCTGCTGACGCTGACCACCGGGCTGCTGCTGGGCGAGACCACCGTCTTCGGCAACTGGACGCTGGTGGTGAAGGACCTCGTGGCCGGCACCACCGGCACGCTGAACAGCTGGCAGCTGCGCATCCGCGGCAGCTGAGCGGACGCACCCCCCCATGAGCCGCACCGGAGCCCGACTGGTCCTCCTGGCCTCGGCCCTCCTGGCCTGCGGCTGCGCCGTCGCCCTGCTCAAGCGGGGCGGCGGCTCCGAGCCCCCCGCGGACGCGCCGGCCCCGGCCGGCGCGTCCGCCCCCGGGGCGCCGGCCGTGCTCGTGCCGCCGTCGCCGCCCCCGGCGCCCGGCCTCACGCCCGTGCCGCCCCTCCTCCCGGGCCCGCTGCCCGACCCGGCGCCGGCCCCCCTCCCCCGGGAGCCCGAGGCCGTATCGCCGGAGCCCGCCCCCGCCCCGGCTCCCGCGACGCCCAGCCTGCCGATCGCACCGCCCCCGCCCGACGCCCCCGACCGCCTGGTCACCTGGTCCGAGGGCGGCGTGCCGCGCCGCGCCTGGGCCGACCCGGGCGTGCTGATCGAGTTCACCCCCCGTGCGGGCGCCGACGGCGGCGCCGAGCCTCCGGCGCCCGGGGCGCGCCTCCTGGCCGACGGCCGCGTGCGCGTCTGGCAGCTGCCCGAGGGCCTGGACGCCCGGGCGTTGGCGGCCAGCAAGGTCGCCGCGGGCCAGGGCGCCTACTCGGCCGGGCTGCGCGATGGCCCCGGCACCACCGAGCCGCTGCGCGCCGCCGCGCCGGGCCTGCTCGTGCGCTTCAAGCCGGAGACCGGCGAGGCCGAGCGCGCCGCGGTGGCCGACCGGCACGGTCTCAAGGGCGGGACGCCGCTGCCCCGCGGGCCGGGCTGGTACGCCTACGAAGGGCCCATGGGCCTGGCGGCCATCGAGCTCGCCGGGGTGCTGACGGGGCAGGGGCCCGTGATCGAGGCCTCGCCGAACTGGTGGCGTCCGGTGCGGCCCCGCTGAGGGCGCGCGGCGCCGGCGCTCAGTGGATGCCCTGGGCGGCCAGCCAGCGCTCGCAGTCCAGCGCACCCATGCAGCCGCTGCCCGCGGCCGTGACCGCCTGGCGGTAGACCTTGTCGGCCACGTCGCCCACCGCGAAGACGCCCTCCACATTCGTGGCCGTGGAGCGGCCCGGCAGGACGACGTAGCCCGACTCGTCGGTGGTGATCTGGCCGGCGAGGAACTTCGTGTTGGGCTCGTGCCCGATGGCGACGAACAGGCCGCGGCAGGGGAGCCGGCGGCGGGCGCCGCTGACCACGTCGGTGAGCTCGACGCCCTCGATGAAGTCCTGCCCGAAGACCTCCGTGACCGCCGTGTTCCAGGCGACCTCCACCTTGGGGCTGGCCAGCAGGCGCTCCTGCATGATGCGGCTGGCCCGGAACGAGTCGCGACGGTGGACGACGGTCACCTTCGAGGCGAACTTCGTCAGGTAGTGGGCCTCCTCCATCGCCGTGTCGCCGCCGCCGACGACGACCAGGTGCTGGTTGCGGAAGGCGGGCAGCGCGCCGTCGCAGACGGCGCAGGCCGACACGCCGCCGCCCTGCTGGGCCAGGCGCTGCTCGTTCTCGAGCCACAGCCAGCGCGCCTTGGCCCCGGTGGCCAGGATCAGCGCGTGCGTGCGGAGGGTGCTCCCCTCGCCCGTGGTGAGCGTGAAGGGCCGGCGCGAGAGGTCGGCGGCCACGACGTCGTCGGTGACGATGCGCGTGGACAGGCGCTGCGCCTGCTCGCGCATGCGGCCCATCAGCTCCTTGCCGTCCACGCCGTGGGGGAAGCCGGGGAAGTTCTCGACCTCGGTCGTGAACATGAGCTGGCCGCCCGGGATCATCTGCTGGGTGGGCGCCCCCTCGTAGACGAGCGGGTCGAGGCTGGCGCGGGCCGCGTAGATGGCCGCCGTCCAGCCGGCCGGGCCGGAGCCGACGATGACCACGCGCTCCACGCGGTCGGCAGGAGCCGGCCCGCCGGGGGTGCCTACGGGGGATGCGCTCACGGGCTGCCTCCTGCGCCGGCGCCGCAGGGCGCGGGCCGGGGATGCTACTTCGACGGCCGCCACCCCGGGCAGGTTGCGGGGGCCCCGTGCCGCCCTCCCCCCTCAGCCGCATGGCCACCAAGTTCGGGGTAGGGTCCTTCGGAGGGCGAGACCGCTCCCGCGCAAGGAGGAGGAAGCGGCCTGAGCGCCCGGCTCCGGCGCGCCGCACGTGCCTCGCATCGCCTGTCTTGGTGGCGTTGCCCTCAGCGGGCGCCGCCCGGGACGCGACCGAGGGCGGCCAGGGCGGCGCGGGCCGGGCCGGCCTCGCGCCCGGCGCGCTCGAGGCAGGCGACCGACTCGGTCAGGTGCAGCAGCGCCCGGTCGGCCCGCTCGGTCGCGGCCAGCACGCGCCCCAGCGCGAAGAGGGCCTCGCCCAGCTCGCCGGGGTCGCCCCAGGCCCGCGCCTGCTGCACGGCGACGCGCGCGGCGCTCTCGGCCGCGTCGGGCTCGCCGGCGGCGAGGTGGCCGACGGCCAGCGCAACGTAGGCGCGCAGCAGGTGCGGCTGGCCGCGGCGCCGGCCCTCCTCGCGTGCGGCCCGGAGGGCGTCGAGCCCCCCGGGATCAGGCGGGGTCGGCATCGAAGCCCTCCCCCGGCCCGCCGCCGTCGGCGAGCCAGCGGAACGCCGCCAGCACGGCGGCGAAGCGGGCCACGCCGCCGAGCACCTGCCGCACCGCGTGGGGCAGCTCGCCCTCGCGCTCGGGCTCGAAGGCGGTCAGC
>CAZPOZ010000529.1:0-2816 GCA_964588235.1 uncultured Planctomycetales bacterium | reverse complement strand
TGCGGTTGAGGGTCGTCACCTCGTGGACGTGGAAGGCGGGGCCGCCCCGCTCCTGGCGGTAGGCCCGCCGCACGAGGAAGCCCACGTGCTTGGGCGGACGGGAGCCGCCCTGGGCCTCCTGCGCCACGAGCACCTTCCAGACCTCGCTCGTCTGGCGCACCATCCAGTCGCCCTTGTCGATGCGGCGGGCGAGGTCGGCGCCCCCCAGCTGCGCCGGCGGGGCCGCCGGCCGGCGGGCGCAGGCCGGCGCCACGAGGACCACGAGGAGCGCGGGCAGGACGGGGAACCGCATGGACCAGGAACCCTCCGGGGGGCAGCGCCGTAGGATACCGACCCCCAAGTCCCGGTCCCAGCCGACGGTCTCCCCGGGGCGCAGCCTCCCGGCTCGCCCCGCCGACGGCCCGGAACGCCCCGACCGATGAGCGCCGAGCCCCCCCTCCCGGACCCCGGCGCCTTCGATCCCGCGGCCTGGCTCGGCCCGACGGGCCCGGTCGCCGAGGCGTTGCGGCATCGCGGCGCGACCCACGAGGTGCGCCTGGAGCAGCAATCGATGGCCGCGGCGGTCGCGCGGGCCCTGTCATCGGGCGGTCACCTGCTCGTGGAGGCGGGCACGGGCGTCGGCAAGTCGTTCGCCTACCTGCTGCCGTCCCTGCTGTGGGCCGCCGAGCACGGCACCGTGGTCGTGGTCTCCACGGCGACGATCGCCCTGCAGCAGCAGCTCGTTCGGCGCGACCTGCCGCTGCTCGCCTCCGTGCTGCCCAAGCCGGTGCGCACGGCGCTGGTCAAGGGTCGCGGCAACTACCTGTGCCTGCGGCGCCTGGACCTCGCCCTGGCCCAAGCCCCGCTGCTCGTGGACGACGGCAGCGCCGGCGCGCTCCAGGCGATCCAGGCCTGGAGCCGCGCGCCCGGCGACGGCAGCCGCCAGGAGCTGCCGTTCCAGCCGCCCGAGGGCCTCTGGGGCCAGGTCAACGCCGAGCAGGGCAACTGCCTGGGGCGGGCCTGCCGCCACTTCGCCCGCTGCGGCTACCAGGCTTCACGTCAGCAGGCGCGCGAGGCGCAGCTCCTCGTGGTCAACCACCACCTGCTGCTGGCCGACGCCGCCCTGCGCCGCAGCGAGGCCGCTCTGCTGCCGGAGGCCGACGCCGTGGTGGTCGACGAGGCGCACGACCTGGAGGAGGTCGCCGCCGAGCACCTGGGCGCGCGGGCGACCTCGCTGGGGCTGGCGCAGACCCTGGGGCGGCTGTGGTCGGCGCGCCTGGGCAAGGGGCTGCTGGCGCGCCACCCCGACCCGGGCCTGCGGGACGCGGTCGAGTCCGTGCGCCAGGACCTGCAGGCGTTCTTCTCGGCGCTGCCCGAGCGGCTCCCCGGGGAGCCCCCCGCCCGCCGCCCCGAGCCCTCGGGCGCCGGACGTGCCGAGCGTCCCCCGGGCCCCGGCACCCAGGCCTGCGAGCTGCCCCACCCCAGCCCCGTGCCCGCGGCGCTGGGCGAGGGGCTCGCGCGGCTGGCCGACCTGCTCGAACGGCGGCGGGAGGCCGCCGACGACCTGGACGTGGCGCTGGAGATCGGGGCCCGCGCCCGCTCGCTCGCGGAGGCGGCCGCGGCGCTCGAGGCCCTGGCCGGACCCGGCTCCGACGAGGAGGTGCGCTGGGCGGAGGTCGGCGCACGCGGGCTCACGCTGACCACGGCGCCCATCGACGTGGGGCCGTTGCTCGAGCGCCTGCTCTGGTCGCGGGTGGGCAGCGCGATCCTCACCAGCGCCACGCTCACCACCGGCACGCCGCCCTCCTTCGCCTACGTGCGCGGGCGCCTGGGCCTGGTCCAGGCCCGTGAGCTGGCGCTGGACAGCCCGTTCGACTACGCGCGGCAGGCGCGGCTCGTGCTGCGCGACGACCTGCCCGACCCGGCCCGCGACCCCGACGCCTGGGAGCGCGCGCTGCCCGGCGCCGTCGTGGAGGCCGTCGAGGCCACGCGCGGCGGGGCGCTGGTGCTGTTCACGGCCACCGGCGTGCTCCAGCGCACGGCGGCCGCGGTGCGCGAGCGCCTCTCCGACCAGGGGCTGGAGGTGCTCGTGCAGGGCGAGGGGCGGGACCGCGCGGCGCTGCTCGAGCGCTTCCGCGCCACGGGCGGCGTGCTCTTCGGCGTGGCCTCCTTCTGGCAAGGCGTGGACGTGCCGGGCGACGCGTTGCGCCACGTGATCATCACCCGCCTGCCCTTCGAGGTGCCCACCCACCCCCTGGCGCGCGCCCGCCGCGACCGCCGCGAGCGCGAGGGCGAGGACCCCTTCGAGCGCCTGACCCTCCCGCAGACGGCGCTCAGGCTCAAGCAGGGGTTCGGCCGGCTCATCCGCACGCGCACCGACCAGGGCCGCGTCACGATCCTGGACCCGCGCGTGCTGCGCAAGCGCTACGGACGCACCCTGCTCGCCTCGTTGCCGCGCTGCCCCGTCGAGGTGCGCGGCGGCGCGGTGACCGACGCGACGGGCGCGGACGGCCTCCCCGTCTGAGGCCCAACGCCGCCAGGAGGGGCGCCGCTCGCGCGCAGGGGAGCCAACGTAGGACACCACCCCCTGACGGGGTGGCCCTGCGTCTGAGGCCCAACGCCACCAAGATGGGCGCTGCGAGGCACGTGCGGCGCGCTGGAGCCGGGCGCTCAGGCCGCTTCCTCCTCCTTGCGCAGGCCTTGAGGCGCGTCGTCGTCGTCATCGGCCTTCCGCTACCGGCCCAGCGCGCCGGTTGCTTGGGCACGGCTTGCAGAGGCCATCTCTAGCCCGACCTATTCGTGAAGCGCGCGCCGAGCAAGGGGCGACCTGCCTCCAC
>CAZPOZ010000528.1:0-2837 GCA_964588235.1 uncultured Planctomycetales bacterium | reverse complement strand
CGACGACGCGCCTGCGGCCTGCGCATGGAGGAGGACGCGGCCTGAGCGCCCGGCTCCAGCGCGCCGCAGGTGCCTCGCATCGCCCCTCTTGGTGACGTTGCCGCTGAGCGTCCGCCCCGTCGCCGCCGGGGCCGCCGGGACCGGAGACGCCTGGCGCGTTCGGCGCGCGCCGACCGGGCGCCGGCTTCCGCCCCCGGTGGTTGCCGGCGGCGCGGCTCCTGATTTGGCGAGCGCTCCCCGTGCGAGGCCGGCTACGCTAGACCCCATGCTGCCGCCTCGGGCCCGCCGCCTGCCCCTGCTCGGCCTGCTCTCCGTCGGGCTGCCCGTGCTCGCCCTGGTCGGGGCCGTGGGCCCGGGCGCGCCGACGGCCCGGGCGGAGACGCTCACCGACCTCGAGCGTCGCCACGCCGAGCTCAAGAAGCGCGTGGAGGGCTGGCTCGCCTTGGCGCTGCGCGACCCGCGCCGCGACCAGCTCGAGGAGTACTCGCGCTACGTCGAGGCCGACTTCAAGAACCCCAAGCGGGCGGTGAAGGCCTCGCACGTGGTGGCGATGCTGGCCGACGTGAAGGCCGACAAGGAGCTGCGCCTGGACGCCGCCAAGGTGCTCAAGGGGGCGGCCACGACCACGCAGGATCCCGAGCTGAGCCTGACGAAGCGGGGCACGCGCACGCCCCGGCGGGCCTGGGCCCAGCAGAACCTGCTCGAGCTGCTCGACGACAAGGACGGCGACCGCATCTCGCGCAGGAACGCCAACGAGATCCTCAGCACCTGGTTCTACGGTGAGCTGGACGCGCGCGCCAAGCGCGACGTGGACGCCTTCGACGCCGACAAGGACAAGACGTGGAAGGACGCCCGCAAGGCTTGGTTCGACCTGCTGAGCCGGGGCTGACGGCGGAGCCGATGAAGAAGCGCGCACGTCCCCCGGCCGACGAGCCGGCCGCGCGGCCGCAGGCCGCGCCCCAGGAGCCGCCCGAGCCGCCCGAGCCGCCCGAGGCGGCCGACCCGGCCCCGGTCCCTTCGGCGGGCGCAGACGCCCCTCCCGAGGAGCCGAGCCGGGAGCCGTCGGCGGCGCCGGAGGCCCTCCCGGGCGGGGAGGAGGCCGACCCGCCGGAGGGCCGGCCGCGCCGCCGCAAGGGCGCCGAGCTGGCGCCCCCTCCTCCCGAGCGGCTCGAGGGCGCCATCGAGGCCCTGCTGCTGGTCAGCGGCGACGTCCTGACGGCCGAGCGCCTGCGCGACCTGCTGGGCCTGGCCTCGGCGCTCCACGTGCGCGAGGCTCTGGCGCGCCTGCGCGAGCGCTGGGCCGCCTCGGGTCTGGCGGTGGAGCTCGAGGAGGTGGCGGGCGGCGTGCGCGTGGTCACGCGACCCGAGTACGCCGAGTACGTGCGTCGGCTCGCCCGGGCGGGGCCGGGCGACGCGCGCCTGTCCCAGGGGCAGCTCGAGACGCTGAGCATCGTGGCCTACCGCCAGCCCGTGGCGCGTCCCGAGATCGAGCGCATCCGGGGCGTCCAGGCGGGGGAGGCGCTGCGCGCGCTGCTCGATCGCCGGCTGGTCAAGGTCGTCGGGCGCAGCGACCAGCCCGGGCGTCCCCTGCTCTACGGCACGACGACCCGCTTCCTGACCGCCTTCGGGCTCAACGACGTGAAGGACCTGCCCAGCGCCAAGGAGCTCACGCGGCTCTGACCCGACCGATTCGTGAAGCGCGCGCCCAGCAAGGGGCGGCCTGCCTCCACGGCGCTCTCCATGGAGGTTCCGAAGCCCTTGTTCGGGAGGCCCCCCCGTCCGGGCGCGGCACAGACGGTCCAGGGCAAGGAGACGAGCCGACGGCGATGCCGGAGCCATCGCCGAGGCGAGGCGACGCCGCCATGGGCCTGAGCGCCCCCAGCCCAGCGCGCCGCTCGCGCGCAGGGGAAGCAACCTGGGACACCCCCAAGGACGGCATCGGCTTGGCCAGGCCGGAGGGCGAGCCTATGCTCTTGGGTTCTCCCCGAACGCCTGGAGCGCGCCGCATGGGCCAGTGGTCCAAGACCTTCCGGAAGTACGAGCGCCACGCCCTGCTCGTCCTGGTGGTCCTCCTGCTGATCTCGTTCTCGATCACCGGCGCCCTGCAGACCTGCCGGGGCGGCGATGGCAGCGGGGGACGGGCGCTCGGCGGCTCGTTCAACGTCAGCCCGACGCAGCGCGAGGAGATCTCCGACGCCGACTTCGAGAAGTACCTGCAGCGCTACGCCCGCTACACGGGGTCGACCCTGCAGCCGCCCACCGTGGACTACCTGCGCTTCGAGCCGATGCTCGCCAAGCAGGGCTCGGTCACGGCCATCCGCTACGCCTGGATGCACCTGATCCTGAGCCGGGCCGCGGCCGCCTCCGGGTTCCGCTGCGGCGAGCGCCAGCTGGGCAACGCCGTCCTGACCGTGATCCGCAGCATGCCGAACATGGGCATCCAGGGCACGCGCGAGGGCTACGAGCAGTTCATCCGCAACCTGTACGGGGGCAGCGCGGTCGAGTTCGAGACCACCCTGCGGGAGGTCCTCGCCAAGGACGAGTTCCTGAGCCCCCTGGTCGACCCGGCCCGCTTCCAGCGCACCTACGCCGAGGCCTACGAGGCTTGGAAGGTGCAGCGCGAGCGCGTGGACCTGGAGTTCGCGGCGGCCGAGGCCTCCGCCTTCGCCGAGGAGGTGCGGCGGGAGGAGCTCACGCGCCGACGGCTGAGCGAGCAGGAGGACCTGCTGCGCCAGGTGGGCGAGTCGGCCCGGCGCTTCAAGGCGCTCGAGGCCCGCCTGGAGGCCTACAAGACGGCGAAGGGCTCCTACCCGGAGGCGCTGGCCCCCTTGGCGGCT
>CAZPOZ010000527.1:0-2842 GCA_964588235.1 uncultured Planctomycetales bacterium | reverse complement strand
AACTGCGCCGCCCTGCCCGAGGGCCTGCTGGAGGCCGAGCTCTTCGGCCACGCGCGGGGGGCCTTCACCGGCGCCGCCGGCGAGCGCGTGGGCCGCTTCGAGGCCGCGCAGGGCGGGACCCTGTTCCTCGACGAGGTCGGCGAGGTCGCGCCCCACACCCAGGTGAAGCTGCTGCGGGCGCTGCAGAACCGGGAGATCGAGCGGCTGGGCGAGAACCGTCCCCGGCCGGTGGACGTGCGCCTGGTGGCGGCCACGAACGCCGACCTGGACTCCAAGGTGCGCAGGGGCGAGTTCCGCGAGGACTTCTACTTCCGCCTGAAGGTCGTCACGGTGCGGCTACCGGCGCTGCGCGACCGCATCAGCGACGTGCCGTTGCTGGCCGACCACTTCCGCCGCCTGTACGCCGCGCGGCACGGGCGCGCCGTCGCGGGCATCGACGCCGACGCGCTGGCCCTGCTCATGGGGTACCGCTGGCCGGGCAACGTCCGCGAGCTGGAGAACACCATCGAGCGCGCCGTGGTGCTCTGCGACGGACCGACGATCACGCGGGCCGTGCTGCCCAGCGAGCTGGGCGGCCAGCAGCGCGTGGAGGACCTGCCCGAGGAGGGCGAGGGCCTGCGCATCCGCGCCGGCACGCCCCTGCCCGAGGCCGAGCGCCTGATCATCCTGGACACGCTCCGGCGCACGGGGGGCAACAAGACCTCCGCGGCGCGCATCCTGGGCATCGGCCTGCGCACGCTCTACCGCAAGCTCGAGCAGTACGGCGAGGGCGACGAGCCGCCCGGCCCCCCCCCGGAGCCGGCGGGGCCGGCGGGCCCGGGGTAGTGGGTCCGTTTGCGATTCTGACGCCGAACTGGGGCACACCGACGCGCTGGATGGCCCTCCTCCTGGGCGCCCCGCAAGCGGGGCGCCGTGGAAGGCCCGCAACGGCGAGGCCGCCCCCGCTGCCGCTCGCGGCGGCGCTGGCACGCGCCGGCCTGCGCAACGAGCCGATGCGGGCCTGAGCGCCCTCGAGCCCAGCGCGTCGCCCGCCCTGGGCGGGAGGAAGCCAGCCCACTACCGGGCCCGGAGTCCGGGCCGGGGGGTGCCGGGGGCCGGTAGCATCCGCGGGCCGGACGGAGCCCTCCCGCCATGCGCCTGCTGATCGTGCTCGCCGCATTCGCCCTCGGCTGCTCCTCGGCCCTGCTCTGGCGGGTGCCGGCCCCGGCCTCCGCGGGCGGGCCGGCCGACTTCCGCGACGCCGTCGCCCGCGCCGAGCGTTCGATCGTGCACGTGGCGGTGACGCTGCCCGACGGGGCCGCGCGCTCCCGCGACGACGGGGTCGGCGCCGGGTTCGTGCTGAGCGCGGACGGCCTGGTGGCGACCAGCCGCCACGTGGTCCAGGGCGCGCGGGTGATCGCGGTGGACGTGCCGGGGCACGGGGTGGTGGCGGGTCAGGTGCTGGGCCACGACGACTCCGTGGACCTGACCCTGCTGCGCGTGCCGCTCACCGGGCTCGTGCCCCTGGAGGCGGGGCGCAGCGCCGACCTGGCGCCCGGCCAGTGGGTGCTGGCCGTGGGCAGCCCCTTCCGGCTGGCGCGCTCGTGGTCGGTGGGGATCGTCAGCGGCCTGCACCGGGCGCAGGTGGCGGTGGACCCGCGCTCGGTGGAGGACTTCATCCAGACCGACGCCACCGCCAACCTGGGCAACAGCGGCGGGCCCCTGCTCGACGCCTCCGGGCGCGTGGTGGGCGTCGTGACGCAGATCCTCAGCCGCAGCGGCGGGTCGCAGGGCGTCACCCTGGCGACGCCCATCGAGCGGGTGCTCGCCGCGGTGCAGCGGCTCACCTCGGGGGCCGGCCCGCGGGCGAGCCTGGGGGCCACGGTCCGGGCGGTGGCCGCCCCCGGGGTCGGGGTGGAGGTGCTGCGCCTCGCCCCTGGCTCGGCGGCCGAGGCCGCCGGGCTGCGCCCGGGGGATCGGGTCGAGGCGCTGGACGGCGCGCCGGTGCCCGATCCCGACGCGCTCCAACGCCTGATCGGAGCGCGGCGCCCCGGCGAGCGCGTGCGCCTACGCGTGCTCCGCGGGGGCCAGGCGATCGAGCTGGACGTGTCGTTGCGCTGAGCCCCGGCTCCGACCGGCTGCGCTGACACGCTACGCGCATCCGTCCGCCTCGGGGCGGACTCCGGCGGCCGGCCCCCGTGCGGACCACGTCGTCCCGCGAGCGGAGCAGGGACCGAGGCGGGCGTTCAGAAGCGCCGGAGCACGCCCCGCACCACGCCACGGACGTCCAGCTGCTGGGGCGGGCGCACGTAGAGGGGCGACATCGTGGCGTTGCTCGGCTGGAGGCGGACGCTGCCGTCGCCCTCGCGGTACATGCGCTTGAGCGTGGCCTCGCCATCGACCACCGCCACGACGATCTCGCCTTCTCGGCTGGGCTGCGTGCGTTCGACCATCACCAGGTCGCCGTCGGTGATGTGGTCGTCGATCATCGACTGGCCCACCACGCGCAGGAGGTAGACGTCGTCGCCGGGAGCGATGGGCAGGAGCTCCTCGATCGTGTACTGCTCCCGGTCCTCGACGGCCTCGATGGGCCGACCCGCCGCGATGCGGCCGAGCACGGGCACGGTGGCCTCCGGCAGGTAGTCGCGATCGAGGATCTCGATCGACCGCGAGCGCTGGGGCAGCTTGCGGATGGCGCCCTTCTTGACCAGGGCCGCCACGTGCTGGTGCACCGTCACGCGGTGGACCCCGAGCGACGCGCCGATCTCCTCCAAGGTGGGGGAGGTGTGGTTCGTCGTGCGGTAGTCGCGGATGAAGTTCATGATCTGCAGCTGCTTGGGCGTGTAGTTCACGGGCAGACCCT
>CAZPOZ010000526.1:0-2842 GCA_964588235.1 uncultured Planctomycetales bacterium | reverse complement strand
TCGGCGTGGCCCTCAGCCTGGGCTCGGGCTGGTACCCGCCGAAGTACAAGGGCCTGGCGATGGGCATCGCCGGCGCGGGCAACAGCGGCGCGGTGCTGGCCGTGCTCTTCGCACCCCCGCTGGCCGCGGTGCACGGCTGGCGCGCCGTCTACGGCCTGGCCGTGCTGCCGATGCTCCTGGCGATGGTGCTGCTGCAGATCTTCGCCAAGGAGCCGCCCGACCGCGAGCACAAGACGCTCAAGGACTACGTCAAGATCCTCTGGGACCGCGACGCCTGGGTCTTCAACCTGCTCTACATGGTGACCTTCGGGGGCTACATCGGGCTCACCTCGTTCCTGCCGACCCTGTTCCACGACCAGTACGGCATCCCCAAGAAGGACGTCGGCCGGTACGCCGCGGGGATCATCGTCGCCGCCAGCATCCTGCGCGTGATGGGGGGCTGGCTGGCCGACCGGGTCGGCGGGCTGCGCCTGCTGCGCGGGCTCTCGGTCGCGATCGTGCTGCTGACCGTGGCGGCGGCGCTCATGCCCACGAGCCCCTGGGTCATGGTCGTCATCCTGATCGCCTGCTTCTCGGCCATGGGCGCGGGCAACGGGGCCGTGTTCCAGCTCGTGCCGCTGCGCTTCCGCACCACGACCGCGGTGGCGGGCAGCCTGATCGGCGAGGTCGGCGCCCTGGCCGGCGGCTTCCTGCCCAACGCCATGGGCATCGGCCGGCAGGAGACGGGCTCGTTCGCGCCCGGCTTCCTGGCCGGCACCGCGCTGACGATCCTCGTGCTGATCGTGCTGCGGCTGGTCTACCGCGAGTGGACCACCACCTGGGTCGGCGAGGGCGGCAGGGCCCACGACGAGCCGCCTCCTTCGCGCGCCGTCCCCCTGGCCGGCGCCCGGGGCGCCTGACCCCCAGGGAGGATCCGCGATGACCAGCCCCTCGACCGTCGCCGCGCCCGAGCCCGTCCGGGGGCGTTCGTGGCTCACCGCGTGGACGCCGGAGGATCCGACCTTCTGGCGCGAGACGGGCAGCCGGATCGCCTGGCGCACGCTGATCCTCACCACGACCTCGCTCGTGCTCTCGTTCGCCTCCTGGTTCGCCATGTCGGCCGTGGCCGTGCGCCTGCCCGCCGTGGGCTTCTCCTTCAGCACGACCCAGCTCTTCTGGCTGGCCGCCATGCCGGGCCTGGCGGGGGGGACGCTGCGCATCCTGCACACCTTCCTGATCCCGATCTTCGGCACCCGGGCCGTGGTGGGCACGGCCACCCTGCTCAAGCTGATCCCGTGCGTGGGCCTCGCGCTGGCGGTGGCCAACCCGAGCACGCCGTTCTGGATGTTCATGCTGCTCGCCTTCCTCGCCGGCATGGGCGGGGGCGACTTCTCCTCCTACATGCCCAGCACCAGCCTGTTCTTCCCCAAGCGCCTGCAGGGCACGGCGCTGGGGATCCAGGCCGGCATCGGCAACTTCGGCGTCTCGTTGGCCCAGTTCGTGACGCCCTGGATCATCGGCTTCGCGGCGTTCGGCGCCGTGGGCGGGGCGGCGCAGACCTTCACCAAGGGCGCGGTCACGAAGTCCCTCTGGCTGCAGAACGCGTTCTGGGTCTACGTCCCGTTCCTGCTGGTCATGGGAGCGGCCTGCTTCGCCTGGCTGCGCAGCGTGCCGGTGCGGGTCTCGCTCCGCGACCAGCTCGACATCTTCCGCAACAAGCACACCTGGTTCTGCACCGTCACCTACGTGATGACCTTCGGCTCGTTCTCCGGCCTCTCCGCGGCCTTCCCGCTGCTCATTAAGGCCGTGTACGGCCGGTTCCCCGACGCCCCCGACCCGCTGGCCTACGCGTTCTACGGACCGCTGATCGGCTCGGCCAGCCGCGTCGTCTTCGGCTTCGTGGCCGACAAGACCGGCGGGGCGATCCTGACGCACCTGTGCGGGCTGGCCCTGATCGGGCTGTGCTCGGCGCTCGTGCTCACGGGCTCGCTGACGCCCGACTCCACGGCCTCCTTCCCGCTGTTCGTCACGCTGATGCTGGCGATCTTCTTCGCCACCGGGGTGGGCAACGCCGCCACCTTCCGCCAGTACCCGCTGATCTTCGCGCACTCGCCCCGGCAGGGCGCGGGCGTGCTGGGCTGGACCGGGGCGGTGGCCGCCTACGGGCCCTTCCTGGTCTCGGTGCTCGTCGGCACGGCGATCTCCTCCTCGGGCTCGCCCAAGCCGTTCTTCGTGGGCGCGATCGCGTTCTACGTCGTCGCCACGGCCCTCAACTGGTGGTACTACGCCCGCCGCGGGGCGGAGGTGAAGTGCTGATGGGACGCACGTCCGCCACGGTGCTGCTGCTCGTCCTCCTGTGCCTGGGGGCGGTCGTGGTCGTCCAGGGCGCCGAGATCCGCCTGCCCGGCAACCACGTGGGCTACGAGCCCGTGCAGCCGGTGGCCTTCTCCCACGCCCTGCACGCCGGCGACCTGCGCATCGCCTGCGCCTACTGCCACACGGGCACCGAGCGCAGCCGCCACGCGGGCCTGCCGCCCACGCAGATCTGCCTGAACTGCCACGCCTTCGTCCCGGCGCGCCTGGCCGACGTGCGCGCCGAGGAGGCGCGCGCCACGGCCGCGGGAGAGCCTCCGCGGCCGGTGGTCTCCCCCGAGATCCAGAAGCTCTACCGCGCCCTGGGCCTGGACGACGCCGCCAAACCCGTCCCCGGGGCGGCGCCCACGAGCCTCCCCTGGGTGCGCGTGCACAACCTGCCCGACTACGTCCACTTCGACCACCGCCCCCACGTGGCCGCGGGGGTGGAGTGCGCCGAGTGCCACGGTGCCGTCGAGACGATGGAGCGCGTGCGCCAGGTCGCCGACCT
>CAZPOZ010000525.1:0-2857 GCA_964588235.1 uncultured Planctomycetales bacterium | reverse complement strand
CTGGCGAGCGACGATGCGACGCTCCCCGAGCGAGCGCGCTGGATCCTGCCGCGCTGATCCGCCGAAGCACCCGTGGGGCTTTGTCCTCAAGGAGCGGTCAGCCTCCGCACGGTCTGGATCGCCCAATCCCCCCCACCCCGGGGCCTGCGACCCTCGGCCACCAGCGCCTGCGCCACCTGCCGCAGCGACCGCCCGTCCCCCCGGAGCTCCCGCGCCCGCGCCACGGTCGCCTGCTCGGCCGGATCGGGCACAAGCCGCTTCCCCTCGGCCCGGTACCCATAGGGCACTCCGCCGGTGCGCTCGCCGCGGGCCTTCTTCACCGCCAGCGCCGCCCGCGTGCGGCCCCGGATCAGCGCCCGTTCGTAGGCCGCGAAGGCGTCGAGCAGCGTCCGGAGCAGCGCCGCCTCGGGCCCCTCGCCGTTCCCGGTGCCGTCGGCCCCCACCACCCTGGCCCCCGCCCGCTCGCAGAGGCGCTCCACCAGCGCGGCCGTGAGAACGTCGCGGGCGAGCCGGTCTCTCCTGGACACCACCAGCAGCCCGGCACCTTCGGCGCGCACGGCCTCGATGGCGGCGAGGAGGCCGGGACGGTCCTCGAGGGCCGCGCCGCCGGAGACGCCGAGGTCCTGGTGCCAGGCGGCCACGGCCACCCCCTCGCGCGCAGCCCAGGCCTCGATCGCGGCCCGCTGGGCGTCGGGCGAGAGGTCTTGGCGCTCGGTGCTCATGCGGATGTAGGCCACCGCCCGCCTGGGGTCCGCGGGAGCAGACCGCTTGGTCCGCTTCCGGGCCAGCACCTCGGCCGGGCTCACTCGGGCACCACGACGACGGTGACGCTGCCGGGCGCCGTGGTGGCCGCGAGCATGCGCGCCACGACGGCGTCGGCCTCCTCCTGGCTGGCGACCCCCTCGACCCACACCGTCACGGCGTAGCCCGTCGGCTCCACGGCCGGGAACTCCGCCACGTCCGGGCGGCGGCTCACAGCGCACCCCGGGCGCGGGTGGCCAAGCGGCCCTGCCCGTCCAGCAGCGCCAGCGCCTCGCGCCCGCAGCCCTCGCACCGGGGGGCGCGGCCCAGGGCTTCTGACCACTCGCGCACGTCAGCCAACCCCAGGGCCCGCACCGGCTGCCCCGCGATGGTGAGCCCCGCGTAGGACGCGCTCGTGCCCGCGCACCGGGGCGCCCCGCAGGTCACCCGCCCGTTGTCGCCCTCGTACAGCGCCTCGGGATCCAGCCTCGTCCGCATGGTCGGCTCCTTCGTGGCGGGCCCGCTCCGGGCTGGCCATGCACGCATGGACGCTCTCAATCCCGGCCCCTCGTAGTCAAATGTGCCGAGCCGGGGCGGTGGAGGACAGCCGGCGCCGGGAGCGCCGCCACGCGGGCCGCGGGGAGCCCCTCCAGGCGCGCCCAGGCGGCCCACGGGCGCCCCGGGGGACCGTGCGGGAACGCCACGTGGAAGGCGCCCTGGAGCCGTCCTGGGCCATCCTGGGGCCACCCGTGGGCGGCGCGGCGGCGCATCCCGGGGCGGCTCCCCCGGACGTCCATCGTGCAGGGTCGTGCGCCACGGTGCGCCTTCGTGCGGAAACGTGCATCTCAATGCAATAGGTGCGGTGCGCTTCGGAATGTCATTGACTTGCGCCGCCCCCTGGCACGGCGAGTGCATACAATGGGCGCATGGTCGCCCTCAACCCCCGCTACGCCTCCGGCCTCGCCCCGCTGCTACGTCCCATCGCCACGCTGACGCTGGACCCCAAGAACGCCCGCTCGCACCCCGAGCGCAACCTGGACGCGATCAAGGAGTCGCTCACCCGCTTCGGCCAGCAGAAGCCGATCGTCGTCGCGCCCGACGGCACCGTCCTGGCCGGCAACGGCACGCTGGCGGCGGCGCGGGCCCTGGGCTGGACCGAGATCGCGGTGGTGGTCACCGACCTCGCGGGCCCCGACGCCCGCGGCTACGCCCTCGCCGACAACCGCACGGCGGAGCTCGCCGAGTGGGATGTCCAGCGCCTGATCGAGGAGCTGAACGCGCTGCCCGACGGCATGGCTGAGGCCGTCGGCTGGGACGAGGCCGAGATGCGCCGCGTCGCACACGAGGCCGAGCAGGCCATCGCCGCGATGCAGGCCGAGCTCCAGGACGACGCCGTGCCCGAGCCGCCCGCCATGCCCGTGACGAGGCGCGGCGACCTCTGGCTGCTGGGCACGCACCGGCTGCTTTGCGGCGACAGCACGAACGCCGAGGACGTGGCGCGGCTCCTGAACGGCGAGAAGTCCTCGCTGTGCGCCTCGGACCCGCCTTACCTCGTGGACTACACCGGTGGCGACCACCCCCAGAGCTTCCACAACAAGGAGGGCGTGAAGGACAAGCACTGGGACGCCTACGTGGACCCCGAGACCAGCGTGGCGTTCTTCGAGGGCTACCTGCGCCTGGCGCTGGCGCACTGCGTCGAGGGCACGGCCTTCTACCAGTGGCACGCGCACCGCCGCCAGGACCTCGTGGACGCGGCGTGGAAGAGCCTCGGGCTCCTGCGCCACCAACAGATCATCTGGACCAAGAGCCGGCCCGTGCTCACCCGCTCGCATCTTTTGTGGGCGCACGAGCCCTGCGTCTACGGCTGGCTCGAGGGTTTCCCGCCTCGGCTGCGCCCCCCCACGAACGAGACCACCGTCTGGGCCATCGACCACACCGGCGCCGCGGGCGTGGACCACCCGACCGTGAAGCCACTCGAGATCTTCGCCCGGCCCATCCGCTGGCACACGCTCAAGGGCGAGATCTGCCACGAGCCGTTCTCGGGCTCGGGCACGCAGATCATCGCGGCCGAGAGGCTGGAGCGGCGCTGCTACGCCATGGAGCTGTCGCCGGCGTT
>CAZPOZ010000524.1:0-2862 GCA_964588235.1 uncultured Planctomycetales bacterium | reverse complement strand
CGGGCGGCGGCGCGGGGACGGGCACGGGCGGCGGCGCGGGCACCGCGACCGGCAGGGGCGCCGGCTCGGGGGGCAGGGCGGGCACCGCGGGCGGCGCGCCGTCGGGCGAGCCGGGCGCAGGGGCCGGGGCCGCCCCCGGCCGGGCCCGGCCGACGAACAGCTCGACCACGCTGTCGCGCTCGAGCGCCGTCCCGCTGGCCGGCGAGACCTTCAGCACGCGGCCGACCCTGCGCTCGTCGTCCACGGTCTGGAACGTGACCAGCGACTGGAAGCCTTCGGCCCGCAGCGCCGCCTCGGCGTCGGCGCTGCGCGCCCCGACGAGCTCCTCGGGCACGGGCACGAGCCGGCCGCTGTGACGGCCGATCACGAGCTCGAGCGTCGCGCCGCCGCCCGCGTCCGCGCCCGCAGGCGGGATCTGGCGCAGCACCTTGCCGTCCAGCTCGGGGCGGCTGACGTCCTCGCGCGAGATCTTGACCACGTACTTGGCCGCCCTCGCCGCCTGCGTCGCGCTGCGCTCGTCCTTGCCGACCAGCTCGGGCACCTTGTCGCCCCCCAGGAGCCGCGGGCCGTACACCACGCCCGCGCCCACGAGCCCGACGAGCACGAGCGCCGCCACGGCGAAGCGGGAGCGGCCGCCCGTGACGCCCGTCGGCGCGGCCTCGAGGCGCACGCTGCGCCGCTCCTCAGCCAGGAGCCCGTCCGCCGGCGCGTCCGCCGATCCCTCCGACGCGAGCAGGCGCACCGAGACGCCGGCCTCGCCCGCCCCGTCGGCCGTGACCCGCAGCGGGACGTGCAGCCGCTCCAGCCCGGCCGGGAGCGCGTAGCGACCGCCGGGGCCGGTGCCCCGCACGTCCAGCGCCTCCACGGGGCCCTGGGTGGTCACCTCCAGGCGGCGCTCGCCGGCGGCGGGCGGGAGCTCGACCTCCAGCACGAACAGCGCGTCGCGGGCGCCGGTGATCCGCTCGGGCAAGGTGACTCGCATCGGGGCCTCCACGGGCGGCGCCGGAGCGGGCGCCGCCGCGGGGATGGTACCCCGTGAGGGGCCTCCCCGGGCCATTCCACGCCCGCGTCCCCGCAGGCCCGGGCTCCGGCGGCGGACGTCAAGGCAGCCGGAGCACCTCGTCCAGCACGCGCCCCCGGGCCGAGGGCAGGGAGACCCCCAGCAGCCGGGCCAGGGTGGGCGCCACGTCGGCGAGCGCGCGCGGCCCCTTGCCCTTCGCCCCGGCGCGCACGCCGGGGCCGGCGAGCACGAGCGTGGCGCTGCGGCGCTCCACGCTCTCGTCGTCGGCCGGCAACGCGCCCCGCGCGTCGGGCTGGGCGTTGCGGCCTCCGTCCGTGGCCACGACGAAAGCGGTACGCCCCGCGAGCAGGGGGTCGGCGGCCACGGCGGCGCGCAGGCGCTCCAGGCCCCGGTCGGCGGCCGCCAGGGCCTCCAGGTAGCGCTCCAGGCTGTGCAGCCCCGCCTCCGCCCCGCTGAGCCTCACCACGAGCAGCCGGGGCCGATGGACCGCGAGCAGGGTCAGCGCGGCCCGCAGGGCGCGCTCGTCGCCCTCGTGGGGCGCGCGCACGAGCAGCGCCCGCCGGTCCAGCTCGGCCAGCACCGCGCGCTCCACACGTTCGGCCTCGGGCGTGCCGGCGTCCACGTCGTCGGGCAGGAACGGACCCGCCGTGCTGCGGTTGAGCGCGCGCAGGCGACGCAGCAGGGGCCAGACGGCGTCGGGCACCGGCACGGGCCGGCCCAGGTCGTCCAGGAAGGCCCTGAGCGGCTCCCCCAGCGCGCCGAGCCCGCTGGCCGCGCGCGCCCCCACGGAGGGTCCGAAGGCCGGGTCGTCCGATGCAGCCAGGCGCTCGTCGTCGCCGGGCTCCCCCACGCACAACCAGACGTCCTCGGCGCGCACGCCGGCGGCGGCGCGCACGGCCTCGAACAGGGTCGGGTGCCGCGGGCGGGGGTGCCCGGGGGCCTCCGGGCCGTCGTCGCGGCCCGTGAGCAGGTCGAGCGTGGACAGCCAGGCGTTGGGCCGGCGCGTGGAGAGCCCTTCGACGACGGCCCCTTCGGCGGCCAGGGCCCGGACGGCGGGGGAGCGGGCATCGAGCAGGTCGCGCGCGCGCACCCCGCCGCTGAGCAGCAGCACCACGACGTGCCGGGGCGTCGCCGCGGGCGGGTCCTTCGCCTCCACGCGGGCGAGCGCCGGAAGCAGGAGCAGCGCGCCCAGCCAGGCGCGGCGCCAGGGGGAGCCCGCGAGCGGGGCGCGCAGGGAGGGGCGCGGGGCGCTCATCGGCAGGCGTACTCGGGGCCGGTCAGCAGCGCGAACACGACCAGCTCGGGCCCGCCCTGGGCGTCGAGCAGCACCTGACCCGAGGCCTCGAGCTCGGCCGAGGTGGGCCGGCGCCCGAGCAGGCGCAGGTAGCGGTCGGTGATCCAGGCCGGGGCGTCCACGATGTCCACGAGGAGCGGGAAGGGCACGCGACCCGAGTCGATCAGGGCCTTCACCAGGCCCACGAAGGGGGCGCTCGTGCCCGGCACCGCGCGCAGCGCGCGCGCGAGGGCCAGGAGCTCGCGGTCGGTGGGGCGGCGCTCGAGCAGGTCGACGAACAGGCCCCGCAGCAGGGTCAGGTCGTCCTTGCGCTCGAGCCGGCGACGGTCCTTCACCTCCGGCGCGAGCAGCAGCCGCTCGAGCCAGGCCCTCCAGGCCTGCCCGCCGTCGCGTGCGGCCACCTGCCCCGCGTTCACGTGCCGGTCCACGCTCCCCGAGGGCAGGAAGCGGGCGAGGCGGCGGCGCACCGCGGCGCGCTCGAACTCCGGCGAGGCCAGGACGGCGTCGAGCCAGGGCCCGGCCTGGGTGACGACGCCCAGGCCGGGCA
>CAZPOZ010000523.1:0-2866 GCA_964588235.1 uncultured Planctomycetales bacterium | reverse complement strand
CCCACACCCCCCAGATCAGCCCCGCCGCATAGACCGCGCTCACCAGATCGTCCACGAGGATGCCCGTCGCCCCGTGCCAGCGCCGGTCGATCCACGACGCCGGCCAGACCTTGATCATGTCCAAGACCCGGAACGCGACGAACCCCGCCGGTCCCCAGGGCAGGAACGGCAACCCCACCGTCAGCAGCGCCGTCGCCAAGTACCCCGCCACCTCGTCCCAGACGAACTGAGCCGGGTCCGCGTCCCCCCAGCGCCGCACCGCGAACGGCTCGAGCAGCCCGTTGAACACGACCGAGACCGCCAGCCCCGCCCCCAAGACCACCGCCACCCCCGCCACCGACAGCCAGGCCGCCGCCGCGCCGGCCAGCGCCAGCCCCAGCAGGGCTCCGCAGGTGCCCGGCAACACCGGGCTCAGCCCCAGCCCGAAGGCGCTCGCCCACCAGGTCCGAGCCCGGTCCCGCCCGGCGCCCCCCCCGCTCACCGGCCCCCCTCGATCCCGCCCAGGGCCAGCTCGCCCCCGACCTCCAGGAAGGCGAAGGAGGCACGCTTCTGCTTCCCGCCCGGCCCCTCCTCGCCGAACGCCGCGCTCCACACCTGCCAGGAGCCCTCGCTCTCCTCCGCCGTGTGGAACGAGAGCAGCCGCACCGGCCCCAGCTCCAACAGCCGCCGCGTCCGCTCGACCAGCGCGTCCACGTGCCGGCGCTCCGCCTCCCGACCGTAGTCGCACACGTCCTTCCACCGCCGGGCAGGCTCGGCGTCCAGCCGATAGACCACGAGCCGCGCGGCCTGCGCCCCGTCCCCCCCACGCGCGAGCCCGAGGAAGGTCTCCAGGCGCGCGCGCGCCCGCTGCTCCGCCGTCGGAGGGGGCACCGGCGGCACGGCGCTCGCGGGCTCCGGCTCGGCGCCGACGGCCGCCCCGCCGATCGGACGCACGCCGCGCTCGGGCTCGTCCAGCGGCAGGGGCTCCGAGCGCCCGCAACCGACGCCGAGCAGCGCGACGAACGCAGCCCCAAGCCCCGGTCGGACGGCCTTCACGCGCACCCCCCGGGCGCGCCCCCGGGGGCCTGCTCCGGCCGGAACGCGCGGCGGGCCCGCTCGAGGTCCGCGGGGCGGCCCACGTCGATCCACCGGCAGCCGTCCACGCGGAACGGCAGCAGGCGCTCCCCGGACGCCGCCCAGCGCAGGTAGGGCGCCAGGATCGAGAAGCTGCCGCGCTCCGTGATCCGGGCCGGGACGTCGGGCGCGACCACGTGCACGCCCGCGAAGGCCAGCGCGGCGACCTCGCCCACGGGCGGCCGGGCCTCCTCGAGCAGCCCCGCCCGCTCGTCCGCGCGGCCCTGGAGGCCGTGGCGGTCGAAGCGCAGGCGGCGGGCGCTGGGCCGGTCCATGACCGCGAGCGTGGCGAGCGCGCCGCCCGCCCGGTGCGCCTCGAGCAGGGCCTCGAGCGGCAGGTCGCTGAGCACGTCCACGTTGTGCAGCAGGATCGGGCGGTCGCCGCGGAAGAGGGCGCGCGCCGCCCACAGCCCGCCCCCGGTCTCGTAGGGCCCGCCGGGCTCGCGGCTCACCCGCACGGGGGCGCCCAGGTCGGTGCGCGCCAGGAAGGCCTCCACCTGCTCGGCGTGCGCGCAGACGTTCACCACGAGCCGTGTCGCGCCGGCCTCCACGAGCCGCGCCGCCACGTGCTGCAGCAGGGGCAGCCCCCCCACCTCGACCAGGGCCTTGGGCGTGCGCTCCGTCAGGGGCAGGAGGCGCGTGCCCAGGCCGGCCGCCAGCACGAAGGCGTCGAACATGGCTCAGCGCGCCAGGCCCGGCGTCGCCGCCGCGGCGCGCGCACGCTCCACCGGGTCGCCCCCGCCGGGCTGCCGACGGTCCGCCGTCGCGGGCCAGCGGGCACGCTCGGCGTGCTCCAGGCGCACGCGGACCTCGGGGAACGCGGCCCCGAGCGCGGCCGCCAGGCGCTCGGCCAGGTAGACCGAGCGGTGCTGCCCTCCCGTGCAGCCGAACTGCACGCTGAGGGACGACCAGCCCCGGGCGCGGTAGGTCGAGACCTGGGCGCGCACCAGCGCCTCCACGTGGGCCAGGAACGCGCCGGTCTCGGGCTGGGCCTCCAGCGCGCGCGCGACCTCGGGATCGCGGCCGCACAGCCCGGCCAGCCCCGCGTCGGCGCCCGGGTTGGCGATGGCGCGGCAGTCGAAGACGAACCCGCCGCCGTTGCCGCCCGGATCGGCCGGCACGCCGCGCCGGTAGGAGAACGAGCCCACGTGCACCGTCAGGCCCGCCGCCGGCATCGCGCTCGGGCGTGCCAGCTGGGGTGCGCCCACGCTGCGGGTCAGCGCGGCCGTCAGCTCGGGCAGCGCCACCGGCAGCGGGCCCTCGCCGAGCAGGTGCTCGACGTTGCGCAGCGCGGGCGGCACGCTGGCCAGGAAGTGGGGCTTGCGCTCGTAGAAGCCCCGGTAGCCGTAGGCCCCCAGGGCCTGCAGGATGCGGATCAGCACGAAGCCGCGGAACCGCTGCCGGAAGGCCGCGCGGTCGAGCGGGACGCTCCGCTCCAGCGCGTCGAGGTAGCCCTCGAGCAGGCGCTCGCGCAGCGCGGGCGGGATCTCCGCCTTGGCGTCGTAGAGCAGCGAGGCCACGTCGTAGGCCAGCGCCCCGCGCCGCCCGCCCTGGTAGTCGATGAACCACGGCGCCGGGGCCCCGCCGTGCCCCGGACGCAGCATCACGTTGCGGCTCTGGAAGTCGCGGTAGAGGAAATGCGGGGCCGGCTCGGCGAGCAGGAAGCCGATCAGGCGGTCGAAGTCGGCCTCCAACCGGCCCTCGTGGAACGGCACGTCGGCCAGCTTGAGGAAGTGGTACTTGAAGTAGTTCA
>CAZPOZ010000522.1:0-2870 GCA_964588235.1 uncultured Planctomycetales bacterium | reverse complement strand
GCCCGGCTCCAGCGCGCCGCACGTGCCTCGCATCGCCTGTCTTGGTGGCGTTGTGCCTGATCCGGCCCCTGGATCGTAGGCTGGTGCCCGTGTCGGCGCCGCTCCCGCGTCCCGTGCCCGCCCAGGCCCAGACCGTCTCCGCCCTCACGGGCGCGGTGCGCGACCTCCTGGGCGGCTCCTTCGGCGACGTGTGGGTGCGCGGCGAGATCAGCCAGTGGCGTCCGGCCGCGTCCGGCCACGTCTACTTCACCCTCAAGGACGAGGGCGCGGTGCTGCCCTGCGTGCTCTGGCGCTCCGGCGCACAGCGCCTGCGCTTCGCCCCCGGGGACGGCCTCGAGGTGCTCGTGGGCGGCGGGCTCGACGTCTACCCGCCCCACGGCCGCTACCAGCTCCAGGTGCGCTCGCTCGAGCCGCTGGGGGCCGGCGCCCTGCAGCAGGCCTTCGAGCGGCTGCGGCGGCGCCTGGAGGCCGAGGGGCTCTTCGACCCCGCGCGCAAGGTGCCGCTGCCGACCCTGCCCCGACGGGTGGCGCTGGTGACCAGCCCCGCCGGCGCCGCCGTACGCGACCTGGTGACCGTGATCCACCGGCGCTCCCCCCAGGTCACGCTGCTGCTGGTGCCGGTGAAGGTCCAGGGGGCCGGCGCCGCCGCCGAGATCGCCGGCGGCCTGCGCCTGGCCGACCGCGCGGCGCAGGCCGACGTGATCGTCGTGGGCCGGGGCGGCGGCTCCCTGGAAGACCTCTGGGCCTTCAACGAGGAAGCCGTGGCGCGCGCCATCGCCGCCTGCCACACGCCGGTCGTCTCCGCCGTGGGGCACGAGACCGACCTGACGATCGCCGACCTCGTGGCCGACGTGCGCGCGGCCACGCCCTCGCAGGCCGGGGAGCTCGTCGTCCCCGAGCGCCCCTTGCTGATCGCGCGGCTCGCCGACGAGGGGCGCCGGCTCGCCCACCGCCTGCGCGTGCGGCTGGACCGGGCCTGGCAGCAGGTCGAGGCCCTCGGCTCGCGCCCGGCGCTGGGGCGGCCGGGCCTGCTCCTCGCGCCGCGCGCCGCGGCGCTGGCGCACCTCACGGCCCGCCTGGCCGCCGCCAGCCCGGCCGCAGCCCTGCGGCGTCGCCGGGAGCGGCTCACCGACCTCGGGGCCCGCCTGCCCGCGCCGCCGGGGCGCGCCCTCGAACGGGGGCGCGCTCGGCTGGCCGACCTCGTGGAGCGCGCGCATCGGGCTGCCGCGGCGCTGGGGGAGGCCGCGGGAACCCGGCTCCGGGCGGCGGCCGGGGCGCTCGCCGCCCTCTCGCCCCTCGCCGTGCTCGCCCGCGGCTGGTCGCTGGCCTACGGGCCCGACGGGACGCTCGTGCGCCGCCTGTCCGAGCTGGCCCCCGGCGACCCGCTGCGCACGCGCGTGGCCGACGGTGGGACGGTGCACAGCCGCGTGGAGCGCCTGGAGGCTCCGCCGCCCCCCGAGGCGCGGCCATGAGCGGCGCGCCCCTCCTGCGTCTGGGCTCGCGCGCGAGCCCGCTGGCGCGCTGGCAGACCGAGTGGGTGGCAGGCCGCCTCGCCGGTCCCTGCGCCCTGGTGTGGATCCGCAGCGAGGGCGACGCCGATCGCACGACCGCCTTGACCGGCTTCGGCGCCACCGGGGTCTTCACCGCCGCGCTCCACCGCGCGCTCTCCGAGGGGCGGATCGACGCCGCCGTGCACAGCCTGAAGGATCTGCCGGCCGGCGAGGAGCCGGGCGTGGTGCTGGCCTGCGTGCCGGGCCGTGAGGACCCGCGCGACGCGCTCGTGGCGCGGGACGGGCTGACCCTGGCGACGCTGCCGCCCGGCGCGCGCGTGGGCACGGGCAGCCCGCGGCGCGCGGCGCAGCTGCGGCGCGCGCGCCCCGACCTCGTCCTCGAGGCCCTGCGGGGCAACGTCGGTACGCGGCTCGCCCAGGTGAGCCCGGGCCGCCTGGACGCCGTGGTCCTGGCCCTGGCCGGGCTCCGGCGCCTGGGCGAGGAACGGCGCGTCACCGAGGTGCTGGCCCCCGAGGTCTGCCTGCCCGCCGCCGCGCAGGGGGCGATCGGGCTGACGATCCGCGCGGGCGACGCGGCGGCGGAGGCCGCGCTGGCCCCGCTGGCCGACGTGCGGGCCGCGGCCGCGGCCACGGCCGAGCGGGCCGCGCTGCACGCCTTGGGCGCCGGCTGTCACGCGCCGGTGGGCGCGCTGGCGCAGGTGGACGCCGGCCGGCTCCGCCTGCACGTGCGCGTGCTCTCGTCCGACGGGCGGCAGTGCCTCGAGGCGCGCGAGCAGGGGGCGCTGGCCGAAGCGGGCGCCGTCGGCGCCCGGGCTGCGGCGCGCCTGCTGGCCGACGGGGCCGCCCCCCTGGTGGCCGGATGAGCGGCGCTGCCCCCCGTGCGGTCTGGGTCGTGGCCAGCGAGGCCACGGCCACGGCCTGGGCGGAGGCGGTCGCGGCCTCGGGGCGCGACGTCGAGCCGTTGGCCTGGGGCGTGCCGCAGCCGGTGGGGGCCGTGGGCGCGCTGGAGGAGGCCGTGGTCCGCCACCGGCCGGCGCTGCTGCTGCTCTCCAGCCCCGAGGCCGTGGCCTTCCTGCGGCGCGCGCCCGCTCCCCAGGTTCCGGCGGCCTGCGTGGGCCCCCGCACGGCGCAGGCGGCGCACGCCGCCGGCCTGCCCGTGGCCCTGGTGGGCACGGCCGGCGGCGGCGACCTGGCGGCGCGCCTGCTCGGGCTGAGCCCGCGCCCGGACCCGCTGCTCTGGCTGCGGGCGCGCGAGGCACGGGAGGAGGGCGTGGAGCGGCTGCGCGCGGCCGGGGTGCGGGTCGCCGAGCTGGTGACCTACGAGCTCGTGCCCGCGCCCGACTTCGGCGCGCGCCTGGC
>CAZPOZ010000521.1:0-2882 GCA_964588235.1 uncultured Planctomycetales bacterium | reverse complement strand
CCACGTCGCCCAGGCAGATCAGGCGCTGGATGTTCTTCGAGTGCAGGTAGTCGAAGACCACGCCCAGGGCCTCGATGTTGGCGTGGATGTCGGCCAGGATCGCGACGGTCACGGCAGCCGGGGTCCGGGGGCAGGGGGCACGGGCACGGGGGGGTGGCGCTAGTATGCGGGTCGGGGCCCAAGGGCAACCGGAAAAGCGCCGCTTGCCGGGGCCCTGCGGCCGCTCGGCGTCCCTCCGGCCGGAGGGCGCGCGCGTGCCCGGGGAGTTGCGCCTTGCCCCCCCAGGGGTACGGGTGGTACCGTGGCGTCTCCCCCAGGGGTTGGGGGTCCGCGGCCCGTCGGCCCGGTCCCCGCCGATCGGGAGGGCCCCGGGTGCCATGCGCTGCCCCTTCTGCAAGGTAGACGACGACCGCGTCGTGGACTCGCGGGCGAGCAACGACGGCTTCGCCATCCGCCGGCGGCGCGAGTGCGTGGCCTGCGACCGGCGCTACACGACCTACGAGCGCATCGAGGAGAGCCCGCTGCGGGTGGTGAAGAAGGACCAGCGCCGTGAGCCCTTCGAGCGGCGGAAGATCCTGCTCGGCCTGATCAAGGCCTGCGAGAAGCGCCCGATCCCCATCGCCACGCTCGAGGCGATCACCGAGCGCATCGAGAACCGCGTGCTCGAGGAGTTCGACGCCGAGGTGCCCGTGACCTACGTCGGCAGGCTCGTCATGGACGAGCTGAAGAAGATCGACCAGGTCGCCTACGTCCGCTTCGCCTCCGTCTACCGTGAGTTCCAGGACATCCACGCCTTCCTGGACGAGCTCAAGGCCATGGTCTCCACGAACGACCCCGCCCTGCGCCGGGGCCCGAGCGGCCGCGAGGGGTCGGGTCGCGAGGGGTCGGGTCGCGAGCACGGCGGGCGCGACGCCCGCGACGGCGGCGCGAAGGCGAAGAAGCGCAGGTGAGCCCCTCCCCCCCGCGCCAGGTGCGCAAGCGCGACGGACGGCTCGTGCCGTTCGAGCGCTCGAAGATCGCCGACGCCATCTTCCGCGCGGCGGCGGCCGTGGGCGGCGACGACCGCTTCCTCGCCGAGCAGCTCGCCGGCGTCGTCGAGACCCACCTGGCGCGGCACGGGCCCGGCGTCCCGGGCATCGAGGACGTGCAGGACGCCGTGGAGAAGGTGCTGATCGAGACGGGGCACGCCCGCACCGCCAAGGCCTACATCCTCTACCGCGAGCGCCGGGCGCAGGCGCGGACGCGGCAGGAGCCTGCTGGCGAGGCCGCGGCCGTGCCGCTGGTGGGGGGCAGCCACGGCCGGGAGCCCGCCCCCTGGAGCAAGGCCGAGGTGGCCGCTGCGCTGGTCCGGGAGGACGGCCTCTCCCCGCCCGAGGCCCAGGAGGTGGCCCGCGCCGTCGAGGACCGCCTGCTGGCCTCCGGCGCCCCGCGCGTGGGGGAGGGCCTCGTGGCCGCCCTGGTGCGCGCGGAGATGTTCGCCCGTGGGCGCGACTCGAAGGTCGGCCGCGTCAGCCGCGTGGCCGTCCCGCGCGCCGCCGTGCGCGAGGCCCTCGAGGCCGGGCCGGCCGGCCGCCGCAACGGATCCCCGGCCGAGATGGCCCAGGGGCTGGGCGAGGCCCTGCTGGCCGAGCACCTGCTCTCCGAGGTCCTGCCGCGGGCCACGTCCGAGGCGCACCGCCTGGGCAGGCTCCACCTGTTCGACCTCGGGGCCCCCCTGAGCCTGACCGCCCTCACGCTGCCCGTGCCCCGGCTCCTGGCCCGGCACCTGTGGGGGGAGGGCGCGACGCGCGCCCAGGGCGCCCGTCGCGCGGCGGCCGCGCTGCGGCGGGCCGTGAGCGTGACGGCCCCCTTCGCGGCCCGCTGCCTGGCCCTCGAGGACGTGAACGTGATGCTGGCGCCCTACGTGGGCCAGCTCTCCGACGAGGCGCTGGCCGACGAGCTGCGCGAGCTGCTGCTGGCCCCCGAGCTGGCGGCCTTCCCGGGACGGGGCGGGCTGCTCGAGCTCGAGCTGGGCCTCTCCGCCGAGGTGCCGCTCCGGCTCCGGCGCCTGGCGCCCCCGCCCCCCGCGCCCCCCGGGGTCAGCTACGGCGACCTGGCCGACGCCTCGCTGCGCGTGGCGCGCCAGCTGGTGCGCGAGCACCTGGCCCTGCGCCGCGAGGGGCGCGCGGCCGGCCCGCGCCTCACCCTCGTCGTCCCGCGTGGGGGCGTCCGCGAGCCCCTGCTGCGGGCCCTGGTGCGCGAGGCGCTCGCCGCAGCCGCCGAGGTGGGCGACCCGGTCCTCGTGTTCGAGCACCCCGGGAGCCCGAGCCGCGGCTGCCGTTGGCTGCGCCTGGAGGAGTCGGAGAGCCCAGACCCGCTGCGCTTCGAGGACGGCGACGTCAGCGTGGCCAGCGCGGCGGCGGTCAACCTCGTGGCCGCCGTCGAGTCCTCGGGGGGCTCCATGCGCGCCGTGCTGGCCGCGCTCGACCCGCTGGTCGCCGCGGCCGTCGCGGCCGCCGCGCAGCGCCGGGCGTTGCTCGTGGGGCCGGCCGCCGAACCCGGGGGCGCGCTCTGGCCGCTGGCGCGCGGCGAGCATCCCCTGGTGGACGTCGAAGGAGCCTGGCACCTCCTCGAGCCGGTGGGGGCCGACGAGGCGGTGCGCCGGCTCGACCCGCAGGCCGCGCCGGAAGAGCGTGCGGCGCTGCGGCGGCAGCTGCTCGAGCACGTCCAGCGCGTGGCGCTGGAGGAGGCCGCGCGCCACGGGTTGGCGCTGGCCCTGGCCGAGACGCCCACGGCGGAGGCGGCGCTGCGGATGGCGGCGCTGGACGCCGCCCGCGACGCCGCCCGCCCGACCGGGCGCCGCGGCGAGGCCCGGGGAGGGGAGGCGCCGGAGGAGGCGCCCT
>CAZPOZ010000520.1:0-2887 GCA_964588235.1 uncultured Planctomycetales bacterium | reverse complement strand
CTCGACGGCGCTCAAGCAGCCCGGCGATCAATTCACCCGCAGCCTGATCCCCGAGTTCCTCGGGCTGCCCCTGACCAGCAAGGACCTCGTCTTCGTGGTGGACGTCTCCGGCTCGGTGGGGGCCGGGCGCATCGACGGGGCGCGCCGGGCGCTGGAGCGCGCCGTCGAGCGGCTGGGCAGCGACGCGCAGTTCACCGCGCTGTTCTTCGCCGAGGAGGTGCGCCTGTTCCGGCCGACGCTGGTGCCGGCCACGCCCCGGGCGAAGGAGGAGCTGCACCTGTTCCTGCGGGGGCTGGCCCCCGGCCGCAAGTCGGACGTCTACACGCCGGTCAACGCCGGCCTGGAGCTCGTGCGGCAGCGCGTGGCGGAGAAGCGCGCGCGCGGCGAGCCCATCCGTGAGGCGGTCACGCTGGTCGTGGTGAGCGACGGCGTGGACAACGTGGGGCGCACGCCCCCGCAGCTGATCGCCGAGCGGCTCGAGCGCCTGGACCTGGCCCATGCCGTCGTCCACGCGCTCGTGCTGGGAGGCGCCGACCATCCCTTCATGCGCGCGCTGGCCGAGCGCACCGGCGGGCGCTACCTCCCCGCCCTGCGCTGAGCGCGGGCCTTCAGCGCAGCGCGGCGAGCAGCGCCGGATGCGCCTGCGACCCCAGGGCCTGAGCCGCGCGCACCCGGGCCGCCGCCGGCAGGGCGTGCGCGGCCAGCACGCGCAGCTCGACGCCACGCGCGGGGGCCAGGACCAGGCGCTCCAGGGCGGCCAGGCCCTTCGGCCCGCCGCGGTCCCGCAGGCTCCCCAGGAAGAGCACGGCGGCGGCCGCGTCGCCGGGAGCCTCGAGCGCCGGCCCCGTGGCTTCCTCCGTCACGAGGGCCAGCGCGGCCGCCTCCTCCGGAACGGTGTCGGGCGCCAGCCGCGCGGCCTCGATCAGGATCGTGCGGCGCCAGCGAGGATCGGAGACCGTGGCGGCGAAGAAGCCCAGGTACGCCTGCCGGAGCCGCGCGCGCTGCTCGGGGGGTGCGCCGAGCGCCCGATCGACCAGCTCGCTCACGTGCCCCACGACCAGGCCGCCGTCGGCGGTCATCTCGGGAGCCGCCTCGCCCGGGACGGCGGGCGCGGGCGGGGGCGCCGTCGGCGCCGCGGGGGGCGCGACGCCCGGGGCCCCGGCCGGGGCAGGAGCCGGGGCGGGAGGCACGGGGGCCGTGCCAGAGGGGGGGGCCTGCGCGGACGCGGGCCCGGGGAGGGAGGGCGTCGGACGGGCCGCAGCGGCCTCGGCCAGCTGGCGCTCCTGCTCGGCCTGGCGCTCGGCGCGCGCCCGCTCGGCGTCCATGTGCGCCTTCACCGGACCCCCCTTGGTGAAGGTCCAGACCAGGCCGGCCAGGAGCACGACCCCCAGGGTGGCGAGCACGATGCCCTTGCCCGGCGGCTCCGGGGGACGGCGGTCGGCGATCTCGCGCAAGCGCGCGCTCAGGCTCCGATCCGAGGTGGGGCGGGGCGCGCTCGAGGCCGGGGGCGGGAGGGGAGGGCGGGGATCGGTGGGCGGCGGCAGAGCGTCGGCGGGCAGGGCCATGGGCTCCTTCACGGGTCGGAGCGCGCCCATCCTACCCCGACCCTGCGGGGCGCCGCGTACAGTGCCGGTATGGAGCTGCTCCTCGAGACGGCGGGCGAGAGCCACGGCGCCTCGCTCACGGCGATCCTCGTCGGCATCCCGGCCGGCTCGCCCGTGTCGTCGGCCTACGTGGATGCCCGGCTGGCCGCGCGACAACGGGGCTACGGCTCCGGCGCCCGGCAGCGCACGGAGCAGGACGCCGTCACCTTCCTCGCCGGCGTGCGGGCGGGTCGCGCGACCGGCAACCCGATCGCCCTCTCCGTGGCCAACCGCGACCCGGCCTACCGCGAGCTGCCGCCGGTCCACGCCCCCCGGCCCGGCCACGCCGACCTGGCGGGCGCGCTCAGCCGGGGCAGCGACGACGCCCGTGACGTGATCGAGCGTGCCAGCGCGCGCGAGACCGCGGTGCGCGTCGCTGCGGGGGCGGTGGCGGCGCAGCTGCTCGAGGCCCTGGGCGTCCACGTGCTGGGCCACGTGACGGCCGTGGGGGGCGTGGAGGTGGGGGCGCAGGTCGTGGGGGAGCTCGAACGGGAGCGTGCCCGGCGCGACGCCTCCGACCTGCATGCCCTGGGCCCGGCGGAGGCGCAGGCCCGCGCGCGGGCCGCGATCGATCGGGCGAGGGAGGCGGGCGACACCCTGGGGGGCGTGGTCGAGGTCGTGGCCACCGGGCTGCCCGTGGGCTTGGGCGGGCACGAGCGTCCCGAGACGAAGCTCTCGGCCACGCTGGCGGCCGCCCTCATGGGCATCCAGGCCGTGCGGGGCGTCGAGCTGGGGCTGGGCTTCGCGGCGGCCGCACAGCCCGGCAGCGCCGTGCACGACCCCATCCTGCCACCCGCCGCGCCCGGCGGCCGGCCCCGTCGGGGCAGCAACCGGGCCGGCGGCGTCGAGGGCGGGACGAGCAACGGTGAGCCGCTCGTGGTGCGCGCGGCCATGAAGCCGCTGGCCTCGCTCCGGCATCCGCTGCCCAGCGTGGACCTGCGGACGGGGGCGCCCGTGCCGGCGCGCATCGAGCGCAGCGACGTGTGCGCCGTCGCCCGCCTGGCGATCGTGGCCGAGATGGCCGTGGCGCTGGATCTCGCGCGACACCTCCGGCGCCGCTTCGGGGGGGCGAGCCTGTCGGAGATCGAGCGGGCCCTGGCGCACGCCCGTCCCTGACGGCGGTCGCCGACGGGCTGCCCCGGGGCCCGCCCCGCGGCCCGAGCCAGGCGCCAGGGCAGGGGTGGTGGCGGGAGAGGGATTCGAACCCCCGTAGGCAAAGCCAGCTGATTTACAGTCAGCCCCCG
>CAZPOZ010000519.1:0-2890 GCA_964588235.1 uncultured Planctomycetales bacterium | reverse complement strand
CCCTCCACGACCACCTCGGTCACCTCGAGGGCCGCCGGCAGGTCGAAGGCCACTCCGAACACGCCGGCCCGCTCCACCGTGACCTCGGCGGTGGCGCGCAGGTCCACGCCCTCGGGCCGGAGCCCCACGCGGTTGCCCACGCGCGCGGACACGCGCGGGGCCAGGGCCTCGACCGCGGCCGTCGCGGCTCCGGGCCGGCCCGGGTGGCGCCAGCCGAAGGCCTTGCCCGGCACCGCCCCCTTGAGCGGCTCGGGCAGCTCGCCCACGTCCACCTGCACCAGCCCGGGCGTGGCCTTGGGATCGACCTTCACGCCCTCGGCGGCCCGCAGCCGGAGGAAGCCGCTCTCCCGCTCCAGGCCCTCGACGGAGAGCAGGGGCAGGGGCACCTCGGCCGGCACCGTCTTGAGCGCGCGCTCCAGGCCGACCTTGAAGGCCCAGCGCTCCTTCACGGGCTCGCGCAGCGCCAGCAGGAGGCGCGCGCCGTCGGGGCTGCGCTCCCAGGTGCGCAACCCGGCCCCTTCCACGTACAGCACGACCGCGTCCGCGGGCACGTTCACGGTCAGCCGCTCCAGGGGCGCACGGAGGATCGAGAGCGCGGCCTGGAACTCGGTGCGCACCACGCCGCGGTCCACCAGCACGTCGGTGGCCTCCTGGGCGAAGACCAGCGGGTCCACCTTGGGGCCCTCGTCGGGGCGTCGCCTCCAGGAGAGCTTCACCTGGGAGACGGGGCCGAGGAAGGCCAGCAGCTCGGTGGCGCCGTCGGCCGTGCGCCCGGTGCTGCCGGCCAGCCGCGGGGACACCTGCACGTCGGTGTCCGTGCCCGGCACGCGCAGCGAGAGGCGCGCCAGGGGGACCGGGGGCAGCGACAGCTCGGCCACGTGCGTGTCGCCCTGCGGCGGAGCGCCGGCGCGGAAGCCGAGGTCGACCGTGCGCCGCCCCTCGCCCCGGAGCAGCAGCTCGTAGCCCTTCTCGGTGGGCACCAGCAGCGCCGGCTCCCCGGCGATCTCGGCCTTCTCGATGCCCACGCCGCCGAAGGCCAGGGGCACGCGCTGCCAGCCCGGGGCCAGCACCTCGACCTCGACCTGGGCGCTGAAGCGGATGCTCTCGCCCTCGGCGACGCCGACGTACGCGGCGGAGCGCACGGCGGCCGGCACCGGCGGGCGGGAGGGGTCGTCGGGCAGCCGGTAGGCCTTCTCCCACAGGGCGCGGAACTCGGCGTAGGGCACGAAGACGCCCTGCCCCTCCTTCTCGAAGACCTTCTGGAGGTCCTTGTAGGGCACGTAGACCTTGTGGATCGGCGGCTGCCCGGGCTGCGGCGGGACGGGCGCGGGCGGCGGCGCGGGCGGCTCCGCCGGCGCCGGGGGGGCGTCGTCGGCGCGGAGCGGGGCGGGCGCGAGGCCGCCGCCGGGCAGCGCGGAGCCGAGCAGCAACGCGAAGCCGACGCTGAGCGAGGAGAACAGGGACGATCGCCGCATGGAGCCGCTCCCGTAGGGCCGAACGCGCACCCTACGGAGTTGGAGAGGGCCCGGGTGCAAAAGGTTCGCAACGGGCCGCCGGCCAGGCGCCGTCGCCGGGCCGGATCGTCGCTTCGAGGTCGCGGCCGGAGCCGCCCGCGGGGCGGCCGGCCGGCTACACCCCGTGCTTCTTGAGCAGCGCCTTGTTCTCGTCCATCCAGCGCTCGAGCTGGTCGGGCTTCTCGAACTCCTGGCCGGTGATGTCCTTGAGCGCCTTGAGCAGCGCGTCCACGACCCGCGGGCGGGCCTTCTTGGCGCGGTTGCCGAACTTGGCCCGCCACTTGGCCTCGGCCGCCTTCTGGTCGGTGTTGCCCGACGCGCCCGTGTCCACGCTCACGCTGCCGCCCGACCAGGAGACCCCGTCGGGGTAGATCGCGAACCACTCGTGCAGCTGGGGCAGCACGCGGTACTCCTTCAGCGCGCCGAAGGCGCGGATCGCCGCCGAGGCCACGTCGTCGTGCGCGTGGTCCACGTAGCCCTTCCAGTCCTTCCAGGCCTCCTTCCAGCCCAGCGCGCCCACGCTGCCCCAGCAGGAGGCCAGCACGTTGGCCTCGTAGCGCACGCGCTCTTTCACCTTCGGATCCTGGGCGTCCACGTCGGTGGCCCACTTCTCCCAGGCCTTGAGCGCCTCGGCCAGCGTGCGGGCCGCCTCCGGCGCGTGCGAGAGCTGGTGCTGGAAGCCGTCGGCGGCCGCCGACTTGAGCTCGAGGTCGGCCTCGCGCAGCAGCACGCGCCGGAGCTCCTTGAGCACCTCCTTGTGCCGCCAGCGCCCCAGCGAGCGCAGCGCCGCCAGCTGCTTGCCCAGGTCCTTCGAGGCGAAGTCGCGCTCGTAGGAGGCCAGCACCGGCTGGACCTGCTCGTCGGTGTGGGGCGGGGGAGGCTTGGCGGGGGCCTCGCCCGAGACGGGCGCGGCCCCCAGCGCGACTCCCAGGGCGGACGCCAACGCGGCCGCGAGCACGGGGGCGGGGGCCCGGAGCCTGGCCGCGAGCCGAGCGAGAGGGACCATGGACGACCTCCAGGACGCCAGGGCGCTGAAGCCGGGGCGATGGTACCGCGGCCGTCCGGCGGCTGCCGGCCGGCCCCGGGGGGACCTGCCCGGCCGGCGCCCGATCAGGGGTAGACTCGCGCGCCGATGACCCAGGCCGCCGCCCCGGACGCCCCCCCCGCCGACCCGGCCACGCTGGCCCGCACCGCGGCCGCGCTGCGGCAGGCGGTGGGCCGGCGCATCGTCGGGCTGGACGAGGTCGTCGAGCAGGTGCTGATCACCCTGCTCACGGGCGGGCACGCGCTGCTGGAGGGCGTGCCGGGGCTGGCCAAGACCCTGCTGCTCTCCACCACCGCCGAGCTGCTCGACCTGAGCTTCTCGCGCATCCAGT
>CAZPOZ010000518.1:0-2891 GCA_964588235.1 uncultured Planctomycetales bacterium | reverse complement strand
GGCGGCGGCGCCGAGCACGGTCCCCAGGCGCCGCGCGGCTCCCCCGGGGCCGAACGCGCCCACGGCTGCGGCCAGCGCCAACGCGGGCGCCCCCGCCGGGAACAGCGCCGCGCGCCCGCCCCCGTCCAGCGCCACCCCGACGGCGAGCGCCAGCCCCGGCGAGAGGACGGCACCGGCCCGCCCGAGCCGGCCCGCGCCCCGACCGGCCTCCGCCCGCCCGACCTGCTCCGGCAAGGACACGGCCCGCTCCGGGGCCGGTCAGTCCAGCTGGCCGAGCGCGGTCGCCAGGGCCTGCGCGGCGTAGGAGGTGGCCAGCGTGCGGGAGCCTTCGTCCCAGCGCGCGGCGATCTCGTTCTTCCAGCCCCCGTCCTCGCGCTGGAGCGAGACGAGCTTCTCGACCAGCTCGGCCCTCCAGGCGCGCTCGCGCCCGTCGGCGTCACGCACGACCAGCGGCTTCTTCGTGACCTTCTCGTAGACCGCGAGCGTGCGCGCCGCCGTGAACAGGTAGTAGTAGTAGCCCTGCATGCCCTCCTTGGCCGGATCCCGGGCCCCCTCGAAGCCGGGGTTCCGGTCGAGGGTGAAGCGCGAGGTGAGCCAGGCGAGCGCGGCCAGCACGCGCGGGTCGGAGGCGTCCACGCCCGAGAGCAGCAGGCACTTGAGCAGCGCGTAGGTCATCGAGCCGTAGGAGACCAGCTCGTAGGTCCCGTCGGGTCGGGCCTTGAGCCCGGCCTTGCTCATGCCGGGACCGTAGCCCGCGCCGCCGTCGTCGCCGGAGACGATCGTGCGCTTCTCGCCCTCCTTCTCGCCGGGCATCTCGAGCGAGCCCGTGTTCGACTCGGAGCGGTTCTGCACGCGCTGGAGGTAGGACTGCACGCGCTGCCACACGGGGCTGTCGGCGGGCAGCTCGCCCCGGGCGAGCGCGTCCACGGCGAACTGCAGGTTGCTCAGGTCGGCCGGCTGCGGCGTCTTGCTCACGTAGGGGAAGCCGCCGTAGGAGGGATCGTCCTTCTCGGCCGCGATCTGCGTGGAGGCCAGGAAGTCGCGCGCCTTCACCTGCGCGTGGCGCAGCTCGGGACGGCGCGCCAGCGCCAGGGCCGAGATCGCGGCGCTGGTCTCGTAGGTGACGAAGCGGTCGCTGCTCCAGATCGCCCCGTTCTCCTTCTGGTGGCGTACGACGTAGGCCAGGGCGCGGCCCACGGCCTCGTCGGCCCCCCGCTGGGCGGAGGGCAGGCTGCCCACGAGGGCCGCGGCGGCCATGGCCGTGTAGCCCACGCTCCCGGGCATCTTCGTCTCGGGGTCGCCGAAGGAGCCGTCCTCGCCCTGGATCGAGCGCAGCAGCCGCGCGGCCTTGGCCAGCGCCGCCTGGCCCTTGTCCAGGCACTCCGGCGTCAGGCCCGCCGCCGCGGCGGCGGGGGCGGGGGCGGCGGGCGCCGGCTCCTCGGCGCGGGCCGCGGCGGGCAGGGCCAGGAGGGCCGGGAGGACGGCAAGGGGCAGCAGGGCCAGGGCACGCATGGCGGGGCTCCGGGCGGGGGACGCGAGCGGGAAACGCCCCGAGGCTACCGGCGGTTCAGCGTCCGGACCCCCTCGAGGCGTCGAGCCAGCGCGTCGGTGGCCGGGCAGCCCCCTCGCCGGCCGCCCGCGCAGCCGCAACCCCCCGCCTGCGGCGCGAAGGCCCGGACGGCGCGGCGCGCGAGGGCGGCGGCCGCCAGGCCCACGACGAGCAGGGTGAGGAGCAGGTCCACGGGGGCCTCAGCCCGACAGGGCCCGCACGACGACCGCCGTGAGCCAGGCGCCGGCGTAGGCCAGGGCGGTCATGTAGACGAAGGTGAACACCGGCCAGCCCCAGCCCCCCGTCTCGCGCCGGATCGCCACGAGCGTGCTGACGCACTGCGCGCACAGGGCGAAGAACACCATCAGCGCCAAGGCCGAGGCCAGGTCGAACACCGGCCGGCCCGCCCGCGGCCCCGACTCCCAGCGCGCCGCGCGCAGCTGCTCGCGCAGCGGCTCGCTCTCCTCGTCGGCCTCCTCGCTCAGGTCGTAGATCACGCCCAGCGTGCTCACGACCACCTCGCGCGCGGGGAAGGAGGCGATCACGGCCATGGCCACCTTCCAGTCCCAGCCCAGGGGCGCGAAGGCGGGCTCCACGGCGTGACCCAGGCGCCCGAGCGCGCTCGAGCGTAGGGCCTCGCCCCGGGTGAGCGCCTCCCCCTGCTTCTCGAGCTCGGCGCGCGCGGCCTCTGCCTGCGCCTCGGCCTGCGCCTTGGAGGCGCGGTAGGCGGCGACGGCGGCGCGGGCCGCCTGGGCGACCGCGCCCCCCTCCGCCTCGGCCCGCGCCAGGGCCTGCTCCTGGCGGGCGAGCTCGAGCTCGCGGTCGGCCGCCGCGCCCGCGGCCTCGGCCGAGAAGCGTGCCAGGCCCTCGCGCGCCCGGGCGCCGGGGTCGGGGTGCCGGGGGAAGGTCGAGGCCGCCCAGATCAGGATGCTCGCCGCCAGGATCAGCGTGCCCGCGCGCACGACGAACTCGCGCCCGCTGCGCCACATGGCCCGCGCGACCACGGTGGCCTGCGGCAGGCGGTAGGGCGGCAGCTCCACCAGGAAGGAGGGCGTGTCGCCGCGCAGCAGCGTGCGCTTGAGCAGGAAGGCCACCGGGATCGCCACGAGGATGCCCACGAAGTACAGCGCGGCGAAGGTGAGCCCGTGCACGTCGAAGGGCCCCCACAGGCGGGCGTTGGGCACGATGGCCGCGATCAGCACCACGTACACCGGGATGCGCGCGCTGCACGACATCAGCGGCGCCACCAGGATCGTGGCGATGCGGTCGCGCCGGCTCTCGATCGTGCGCGCCGCCATGATGCCCGGCACGGCGCAGGCGAACGAGGAGAGCATGGGGATGA
>CAZPOZ010000517.1:0-2893 GCA_964588235.1 uncultured Planctomycetales bacterium | reverse complement strand
GTCTTGCCGCTGCCCGTGACGCCGAGCAGCACCTGGTGCCGGCGCCCTCCCTCGAAGCCCTCCACCAGCGAGCGGATGGCCGCGGCCTGGTCTCCGGCCGGGGCGAAGGCGCTGGTGAGCGCGAAGGGCGCGCGCTCCCCGGGCGTGGCCGCGGAGGCGTGCCGCCGCCGGGCCGGCGGCCCGCCGGGGCCCGGCTGCGCCCCGGGCCCGGGATCGTGCGCCATGGCGGTCGCTCCTGCCTCGGGCCCCCGGGCGCCCCGGGGGCTCAGCGCCGTCCGCTGGGGGCCGGTCGCTCGGCGCCCTCGTCCGCCATGTCCTCGCGCGGATCCCAGGGCTTCATCGGGTTCTTGTAGAAGCCGAGCTCGAGCCAGCCGTTCCAGGCCTTGGCCACGCTCATCACGTAGTCGGGGGAGGACTCGGGGCTGAGCGTGTCGAGCAGCTTGCGGCCGCGCTCCATGTAGCCGTCGATCCGGCGCAGCTCGCGGTCCAGGATCATCGCCGCCTGCTTGCCGTCCTTCGTCTCGAAGGTCTTCGTGTCGTGGACGACCTTGAACTCGCTGATCAGGCGCCAGGTGGCCTTGACCCCCATCTTCTTCAGCACGCCCTGCGCCTCGCGCAGCGCGAAGCCCACCTCGTGCAGCACCGTCTCCACCGCCTTGTCGATCTGCTGGCGTTCCTCGGCGGTCACGTCCTCGGGGTAGGCCCAGGCCTGCAGCGTGCCGCTGGAGCGCTTGGGGGGGGTCGGGTCGGGACGCCGCCCGCCGGGGGTGGGTCCCGGCTGCGGGGCCGGCCCGGGCTGGGGCGCAGCCCCCGGCTGCGGAGCCGGCCCGGGCGGGGGGGCAGGCTCCGTCGCGGCGCCCGGCGCGGGCGTGGCGCCCGGGACCGGGAGCGGCTCGCCCGCCCCGGGGCCGGGGGTCGGCGCCTGGGCGGCGCCCGTCTCGGCCGGCGCCGGAGGAGGACCGTCCTTCTTCTTGCCCATCACCAGCACCAACGCCACGACGGCGACGGCCGCGAGGCCGATCGAGCCCCAGACCAGGGCGGCGTTGCTCTTCTTCGGCGGCGCGCCGCGACGCCCACCGCGGTCGTCCTCGTCGTCGCCCTCCCGGCCCGCGTCGCGCCCGCGGCCGCGCCGGCCCGGCTCGCTGCGCCTCGCACCCCCGCTGCGGGCGGGCGCCGCCGGGGACGCCGGCTCGGGCTCGTAGCCGGGGAAGCCGGTCAGGTCCATCGGCTGCTGGCAGCCCGTGCACGAGAACACGGCCGGCAGGCGGCCCTTGAGGTTGTACTTCTTGCTGCACTGCGGGCACTGGATCAGGGTGCTCATGGGACGGCTCCGGGGGCGGCGATCGTACCGCGAAGCGGGGTGCCCCCGGACGGGGGAACGCACGCCCCTCCCCGCCGTTCATCCCGAACGCCGGGTAGGCTCCCCCCGTGCCGAACCTGGCCCCCGTCTACCGCGGCCTCGCGGCGCTGCACCGCGCGGGGGTCGGCTGGCCCGAGGCGCTCGACGCGGTCACGGTCGCGGGGCCCGGCTGGGCCGCGGCCCGCGCGCGGCTGGCGGCGGGCGAGCCCCTGTCGGCGGCGCTCCACGGGGTCGTGCCGGGGCTGGACCTCGCCTTCGTGGCGGCCGGCGAGGCGGGCGGCAACCTCGAGACGGCCTTGGAAACCCTGGCCCAGCGCCACGAGGAGGAGCATCGCCGCCGCGGCCAGCGCCGCACGGCCCTGGCCTACCCGGTGCTCGTGGCCCACATCGCGGCGCTGCTGCTGCCGATCCCCGACCTGGCGCAGGGGCGCCTGCTCGCGGCCGCCTTCTGGGCCGTGCTGCCGCTGCTGCCGGTCTACGGGCTGCTCCTGCTCCGGCCGCTCGGGGCCGCCGGCAGCGGCCCGCTGCCGCACCGCTTCCCCCACACCGACCGTGTGGAGCTGGCCGACGCGCAGGCGCTCGAGGCGCTCGGCGCGCTGTACGACGCGGGCGTGCCCCTGCTCCAGGCGCTGCCCTTGGCGGCCGCCGCGGGCCCCCGCGGGCGGGCGGCCGCCGACCTCGCGCGGGCGGCCGAGCGCGTGCGCGCGGGCCACGACCTGGCCGGCGCCTGGCGCGAGCTGCCCCCCGGGCTCTCCGCCGGCCTGGTGAACGCCGAACGGGCCGGCGCGCTCGGGCGCGAGTGCCGGGCCGTGGCCGAACGGCTCTCCTTCGACGTCGAGATGCGCACGCGCCGCCGCACGGCCCGCCTGGCCCCGCTGCTCGTGCTGGCGCTGGGGGCGATCGTCGGCCTGCGCGTGATCGCCTTCTACGCCGCGGCGTTCCGCCAGGCGACCCTACGCTGAGCGGCCGGGGCCCGACGGCGGCCCCTCCAGGTCGGGGAGCGCGCCGCCCAGGACCAGCGCCCGCTGCACGGTGTCGGCCAGCAGCACGCCCAGGGTCAGCGCCGGCAGGCCCACCACGGTCTCGGGCAGGCGCTCGGTGTCGATCCACTTGGCCTGGCGGACGGTCGTACGGCCGTCGGAGGCGCGCTCGGCGGCCCAGGCCAGGCCCAGCCCGGTCACGCTCGCCGCCAGCGTGCGCCCCTCGCGCACGCTCAGCTCGCGCACGCCGGCGGCCAGGAGGTAGGCGCGGGCGGCCTCGGTGCCGGGCGGGCGGCCCCGCAGCACCACGCGCGCGTTGCGCAGCCGACGCTGCCCCTGCTCGCCGAACCCGGGCAGCACGATCTGGCGCGCGAAGCGCTCGAGCAGCTCGCGGGGCACCGGCTCGGGCTCGTCGGCCGACGGCCTCCAGGCGCGCCGGGCCCGCAGGCGCAGGCCCTCCCCCAGCGGCTCCTCCACCAGCACGGCGTGCCCGAGCGCCCGCAGGCCGTCGGGCACCGTCGCGGCGCCCTCCAGGCCCAGCCACAGCTCGAGC
>CAZPOZ010000516.1:0-2898 GCA_964588235.1 uncultured Planctomycetales bacterium | reverse complement strand
CTGGCCCTGACGCACCTGGCCCCGTGGCGCCGGCCGGGGCTCGTGCTGCTCGCGGTGGTGACGGGCTTCGGGCTGGCGACGATCGGCTTCGGGCTGTCGCGCAGCCTGCCCCTCTCGCTGGCCTGCCTGTTCCTCACGGGCCTGTTCGACTCCGTGAGCGTGGTGATCCGCAGCACCCTCGAGCAGGCGCTGACCCCCGACGCGCTGCGGGGTCGGGTCTCGGCCGTCAACACCCTCTTCATCGGCGCCAGCAACGAGCTGGGCGCGCTGGAGAGCGGGGCCGCGGCGGCCCTGTTCGGCCCCGTGGCCTCCGTGGTGAGCGGCGGGGCGGGCACGCTGCTGGTCGTGGGGCTGGTGGCGCTGCGCTGGCCCCTGCTGGCGCGGCTGCCGCCGCTCCACACGCTCCGTCCCGCCGGGGCAACGCCCCCCGCTCCGCGCCAGGGCCCCTCGCTCGTCCAGGCGCCGCAGGCCGACGGGCCCTGAGGGCCCGACCGGATCGGCCTCCCGTTTCGCCGGTCCGATGCTCGAGGCGGGAGGGCGGAGGCCCCGTAGACGCGCGCCGGGAGGTTCCGGGAGGTCGCACCTTGCCACCGACGCGCTGGACGGGCGGCGGAGCGGCCCTGAGGAGGGCGACGTGTGTGCTGCCCACACGAGCCCGAGGAAGGGCCGCGAGCGCCCCCGGCCCAGCGCGTCGCCCGTTCCCCCCATGGACTTGCTCCCGCACCCCTAGGGGGCGCGGAGGGGCCGGTGGCGGTAGGGTTGCTCGAGAATCAGCGCTCCGAGCGCGGTGGCCAGCACGCGGCCGCCCGTCTGCCGCTCGTAGGTGCCCTGGGGATCCCAGGAGCCGCGCGCGCAGCCGTCGGCACGCTGATGGGGCAGCAGCGCGCTCTTCGCCGCGGCGAACCAGCCGCCGAAGGCCGCGGGGCCGCGCTGGAACAGGCCCACGCCGGCCTGCCACCAGGCCAGCAGCGAGAGGTTGCCCACCTGCACCTCGACCTTCCCCCGGCCCGGCACGTCCAAGGTCTTGAAGGACAGCTTCCAGACCGGCTTGTCGGCGAGCACGAGGGCCACGTGCGCCCGGTGCCGCTCGCCGCCCGTGCCCGCCTGCAGGAGCTCGCGCAGCAGCACGGCCACGTGGGCGTTGTGGGTCGTGGGCGTGTAGCCGTAGCGGCGCCCGTCGAGCAGGTAGGCGAGGCGCCCGCGGTCCGCCTCCAGGGTCGTGAGCCAGCGGTCCACGGCGGGGCCGAGGTCGGGGGGCGGCGCCAGGCCCGCCTCACGGGCCGCCAGCAGCGCCGGCACGACGAGCCCGGTGAAGGGCACGTCGGAGCCGGGCCGCCACGGCGCGGCGTAGCCCCAGGCGCCGTCGGGCTGGCGGGCCGCCAACAGGCGCGCCGTCAGCGCCCGCAACGAGGGCAGGAAGCGTCCGCGACGCTCGAGCGCCTCGGCCTCGCCCAAGGCCTCCACGGCCAGCGGCAGCGCCCAGGTCTCCTGCACCTGCTGGAGCCGGGCGAGCAAGCGCTCGAGCAGGGCGCCGTGGGGGTCCTGGGCGAGGCCGGGCCGATGCCCCGCCCCCAGGAAGGCCAGCGCGCACAGCCCGGAGAGGGCCTCGTCGAAGGGACAGGGCTGCTCCTCGCCGTGCTGGCCCTTGCCGCGCCCGGGGCAGCGGGGCCCGCCCGCCGCGCAGTGCGCGTCGAAGCCGTCGGCGTCCCACAGGCCCTCCTCGCCCGCGTGCCGCGCGAGCCAGGCCAGCGCCGCCGCCACGGCCCGCTCCGTGGCCGCCGTGCCCCCGCCCGCCGCCAGCGCCTTGGCCCGCTCGGGGCCCTCGCGCGGGCCGAGGAGCCCCGGCGTCGGGGCCGGCGCCCCGTCCGCCGGCCGCTGCGCCGGTGCCGGGGCGGGCGGCCCGGGGGGGTCCTCGGGCACGGCGCGGGCCCGGCCCGCCCCGAAGCCGAGGAGGCCCAGGCAGGCCCCGAGGGCCAGGGCGCGGCCCCGGACGAGCGCCCAAGGCCCGCGCAGGGAACGGCGCGCGCTCATGGGGCCCCGGCGGGGCCCGGGTGCTCCATCCACTGCCCGCCGGTCCAGCGGGCCTGCTCGGGCCCGCACAGGCGGCCGAGCACGTGGAGCGCGCCGTCGATCCCGGCCGTGACGCCCGCCGTGCTCACGATGCGCCCGGCGTCGACGAAGCGCGGGCCGGACACGACGCGGCAGCGGGGCGCGGCTTGGGCCAGGCGCTCGCGCCCCCACGCGTGGGTCGTCGCCTCGAGCCCGTCCAGCAGGCCGGCGCGGGCCAGCAGGAACGCGCCGAAGCAGACGGAGAGGGTCAGCTCGGCGTGGGCGCTGGCGGCGCGCAGCCAGCCCAGGCCGTCCTCCCCCACGGCCCCGAGGTCGCCGCCGGGCACGACGACCACGTCCGGGGAGGGCAGGTCACCGTAGGCGGCGTCGGGCACCACCGTGAGGCCGCCCATCGTGCGCAGCGGCGCGCGCGAGGCGGCCACCAACGCCACGCGGAACAGGCGGCCCTCGCCCGCGACCACGAACACCTCGGCCGGGCCGAAGGCGTCGAGCAGCTCCACCCCCTCGAACACCAGGATCGCCACGGTGCGGGGAGGAGGGGCGACGGCCGCCATGGCTTCATGCTCGCACCGCGGGCGGCCTGCGGCGAGACTCGGCCGCGTGAGCGCCCGGCGCCCCCCCCACGCTCCCCCCCCTGCCGGCGCGGACGCGGCGCAGGGTCGCCGCGCGTGCGGGCCCTGCACCCTGTGCTGCAAGCTGCCGGCGATCGATTGGCCGACCGACCCGCCGGTGGGCCGGCCGCCGCTGAAGAAGGCGGCGCAGTCCTGGTGCCCCTACTGCGCGCAAATCGAAGGCCACGCGCTCCAAGCAACTTCCGAGCTATCGGAC
>CAZPOZ010000515.1:0-2908 GCA_964588235.1 uncultured Planctomycetales bacterium | reverse complement strand
GCCTCCCCGCCGAACGCCGACCAGGGGCGGGGCGCGGCGGAGAGCCGTCCGGCGGCCAGCACGAGGGTGCCCGAGGCCTGGTAGCCGCGTGCGCCGGCCAGCAGGCCCGCCGCGGCCGCCGAGAGCGAGAGCGGGAGCAGGCGGCTGCCCGACGGGGCGGTGCGGTTCCAGGTCTCCAGGGCGAAGGCGGTGCCTTCGGGCGTGGGGTCCACGCGCCCGTAGGGGCCGACGAGCACGAGCGTGAGCGGCTCGCGCGGGGTGCTGCCCCGCAGCGCGGCCGCCAGCGCCGCGCGCGCGTCGGTGGGGCCGTCGTGGGCGAAGCCCTCGCGCGCGCCGGCCTCGGCCAGGGTGGCAACGCTCAGCGGCAGGCTCAGGTCCAGCAGGCGCGGCTTGCCGTTGGGGCGCGCGCCGACGGCGACCACCTTGAGCGCGTCGCCGCGGGCGGCGAAGCGCTCGGCCAGGCGCAGGGTGAGCGCGGCGTCGGTCGGGGCGGAGGCGCGGGCGTCGGCGCCGCGGTCCCACAGCAGCACCACGGCGTCGCCGCGGGCCCGCCGCGCGCAGACGGCCGAGAGCAGCACGCAGAGCGCGAGCGCCCAGGCCGGCCGGCAGGGGGGCAGCGGGTCGGGTCGCCGGTCCACGCCGTGAGGGTACCGGCTCCGGGGGCCGTGCCCGTCAGCGGTGGCAGAGGCGGCGGAAGGGGCAGACGCGGCACTTCTCCAGGTCGTCGGTGAGCGGGAAGTCCTCGCGCAGGGCCACGTTGCGGGCCGGGTCCTTCAGGCGCGCGCGCATCGCGGCGATCGAGGCGCGCATGGCCGCGGAGACCTCGGCCACGTCCTGAGGCCCGACGGTCACGTCGTGCACCTCGGGGCGCGCCGACAGGTAGACGAGGTGGGTCGTGACGCGCTCCAGGGGCACCTCGTAGCGGGCGCGCACGAACAGCGCGTAGCAGACCAGCTGGGGCCGGTTGCCGGCCGGGTCCACGGCGCCGGTCTTCCAGTCGTAGATCTCGACGCCGCCCTCGGTCGTGCGCTCGGCGAAGTCGAGCACGGCCCAGACCGGCGTGCCCTCGAAGTCGAACTTGGCCAGCTCCTCGATGGGCAGCCAGGTGCGCGGGTCGCTGCCCCTGAGGCGGGCGTAGAGCGGGGAGGCGAGGAAGCCGCGCAGGGCCTCGCGCGCCTTCTCGCTCAGGGCCTGCCACTCGGCGCGGGGCACGGCGTCGGCGTACTCGTGCTCCATGAGGCCGAAGGCCTTCTTGGGCCGGGCGCGGTAGTGTCCGGCCCGGCTCTCGCGGAACTGCTCGCGCATGCCCTCGGTCAGGGCCTCCACCTCGCGCTCCACCTCGGGTTGGGGGGGCGCCTCGAAGGCGAAGGCGCCGGCGAGCGCCTCGCGCTGATGCCGGCGCAGCAGGCCCTCGATGGCCTCGTGCACGGCGGAGCCGACCCAGGCCCAGCGGGTGGACAGGTTCTTGAGCACGTAGGCCTCGCGGGCCTCGGCGGGGGCCGAGCGCTCCCATCCGCCCCAGGAACCGTAGTACTGCCACCAGTAGGAGCGGGCGCAGCGCTGGAAGGCGCCGTCCCGCGACGTGGACCAGGTGAACTCGTTCTCGAGCGGCTTCACGCGGGGGCGACCCTACCGCGAAAGCGGCGTGCGCGTCACGTTCCCCCGCCGCGATCCGGCAGCCCGCCTACGGCAGCCGCTGCGCGACGGCCTCGAGCCACGCCCGGCAGGAGGACCCCTCGCTCTTCCCGGGGTCGTAGCCGCAGCCCAGGCGCAGGAGCAGCGCCTCGCGCAGGGGGCCCTCGCCCGGGAGCTCGTCCAGCAGGCGCTCGATCTCCTGGCGGGCCCGGCGTCCGGCCGCCTCGCCCACGGTGGAGCGGTAGGCGTCCACGGCCTCCATCACGGAGGGGAACTCGTCCTCCCAGCCGGGCATCACGTAGGAGCCGAAGAGGCGGGTGAGCTCGGGGTAGCGTGCCCGGAGCTGGCCGGTGGGCGTGGCCTCCTCGCGGGCCTTGCGGCCGGCCTGCAGCTCGGCCGAGTCTTGGCGGCTCTTGCGCATGGTCTCCGCCAGCCTCGACGACGTCTCCCGCAGGTGATCGAACTCGCGCGACGTCTGCTGGGAGTCCTCGAAGCGCTGGACGCGGTTGTAGAACTTCAACCCGGCCGCGGCCACGCCCAGGAGCACGGTCGCGCTCGCGGCCACGACCTGGGCGGTGCGGCGCCGGCGCTTGGCACGGACCCACTCGGGCGCCGGGTCCCTCCGAGCCTCCCGGAACAGCTCGGGCATCTCGCGGGCCGGCCACCACGTGCGGCGGTCGACGGACACGAGCGCGTCGGGCTCGACCTTCCCGCGCTGCACGAAGCGGGCGAGCGTGTCGAGGGCGTAGGGTCCCCGCGGGCCGCCGCCCTCGGGGGTCAGGAGGTCGGAGCGCACGTAGAACCGAAAGCCGAGCATGGGTGCGGCCTCCACCGGCGGGGCACCCTACCAAAGGCGTCGGGGCCTGGACCCGGGGGAAACGCTCGGGGAAGCACGTACGATGAGCTGGCGCGTCCTGACCTTCGACCTGATGATCCTCAGGCGTCCCCGCGGTTGCCTTTCGACGAAGCCAGACGGGCTCGGTACCGCTATCGCGCGTACTTCTTCAACTCGTCCAGCCAAGCCGCGGCCGCCTCTTCCCACGAGAGGAAGCGACCGCGCGCGTGCTCGACGGTCCAGTCGTCCATCTCCCAATTGTTGCCGACCTGCCCAAGCTCCTGCCCAACGCGGAACTGGATGCGAATGGGCGCAGGCCCCAGCGCGCGATCGACGCGGGTCTTCAACTGCGCCTGTCGCCCACCCCACTCGTGGAACTCCAAGGCAAGCCGCCACAGTTCCAGCGCCTTGGGGAGGTCGCCCGCCTCCTGGGCAGTC
>CAZPOZ010000514.1:0-2910 GCA_964588235.1 uncultured Planctomycetales bacterium | reverse complement strand
CACCTGCCGTCGCGGGTCCCTGGGGCCTCCACCATCCCGCCTCGAACTTCGGACCCGCGGAACTAGGGGCGCTTGGCGACCAGCTCGCGCAGGGCGGCGAGCTCCTTGCGCAGCGCCTCGACGTCGCGCTTGAGTCCGCGCAGCGCCTCGGCGAGAGGGGCCAGCTCGGGGGCCTTCTCGGCGCGGCGCCGCGCGTCCTCGGCCCGCTCCTGGGCCTGAAGGGCCTCCCGCAGGGCCTTCTCGCGCAGCGCGCGCGCGCCCGCCTCGGCCGCCCGCTCCGCGGCCAGGCGCTCCTCCGCGACCCGGCGCTCGCGCTCGATCTCGGCGCGCACCTGCTTGGCGTGCGCGTGCCAGCCGGCCGCCTCCAGGTGCTCGGCCGCCTGGCGCAGGTGGTCGAGCCGGCGGCGCAGGTCGGCCAGCGGACCGCCCTCGGCGGGGCGCGGCGCCGCGCGCTCCTTGACCTCGGCGCGCTCCCGGGCCTCGGGGCGTCGCGGCGCGGGCTTCTCCTTCGCGGCCTCGCCGCCGGCAGCGCCCCGGCGCTCGAGCACCAGCGGCCGGCCCGCCCCGTCCTCGAACACGATCGCGCGGCGCTCGACGGCGACCACGCCGTCGCGCAGGTGGGCCAGCATCCGGCCGAGCTCGGTCGCGAGCTGCTCGTTGCCCTCCTTGCGGGCCACGGCCAGCTTCTCCTCCAGGCGCTGGACGCGGGCGCGGCGGTCGTCCGGGCCCGCCGGCTTCACCTCGACCCGGGGACCCGGCGCCCTCTCGGGCCGCCACTCGGTGGCCCCCTCGCGCAGGATCAGCACGTCGGCGTGCTTCTCCGCCGCCGGTGCGCCCTCGCGACGCGCCAGCTTGAGGGTGTGCCGCAGCACCTCCCCGGCCTTCTCCGCGACGAGGAGCTGCTCCTTGAGGGCCGCCACCTCCGGCCGTTCGCCGCGGCGCTCGCGCGCGGCCTGCGCCAGCTGCTGGCGCAGGCGCAGCGTGGCGCGCTCGAGCTCGGCCAGCGCCTGCTCCAGCTGCGCGGGGTCGTGCGCGCGGACCTCGTCGGCGCGCGGTGCGGGGCGGGCGGGCTTGCGCTCGCCGTCGCGCCCGCCCTCCCGCTTGCCGTCCCGCTTCCGGGCGTCGTCGTCCGCGTCGCCGCCCGCCGGCGGATCCACGGGCGGGGCTGCGGGCTCGACCTTCAGCGCCGCCGCGGGCCCCGTGCGCAGCGACCCACGCTCGCGGTCGAGCACGCGCGAGATGCCCTCGAAGGTGACGCCGTCGCTCTGGATGCGCAGCGTGCCCTCGAGCAGCTCGACGTGGGCGGCCGGGAACTCGCGGCGCACCAGTGCGGCGAGCGCGGCGGCCTCGGCGCCGTCGAGGTCGCCGAGCTCCAGGTAGGCCGTGACCGGGACGGCCTCCACGGGCTCCGGTCCGTCGGCGCGGGCCGCGGGGGAGAGGGCGGCGAAGGCGGCGGCACATCCGAGCAGGGCGGCAAGGCGGCGCATGGGGTGACTCCCGCGGGGCGACGGGGCCGCAGCGCAGGTCGCGCGGCCTCGGCTCCGAAGGGCTCCACGCTACGCCCAGCCCCGGGGGGCCGTCGAGCCCCGCCCCCAGGGCGGGACCTTCGTCACGACGACCGCAACCCGCGCACGTCGGGCGGGTTCAATCGGGGTTGCGGGCCGCGGCGCTCCACGCGTTCTTCTCGGCCTGCACGGCGTCCTCCGCCTTCCCGCCCAGGCGCAGGGCCTCGGCCAGCACCCGGTAGGGCAGCGCGGCGACGAGCGGGCCCCCGCCGGCCGCCAGGGCCTCCCGCAGGGCGAGGGCCTCGCGGGCCCGCGCCTGCGCCGCGGCGGCCAGGGTGCCGGTCCCCGGCGCGTCCTTCTTGAGCCAGGACAGGCGCGCGCCCACCACCGCCTCGAGCGCCTGGGCGGCGAGCACCTTCGAGCGCGTGACGTCGGCCTCCTCGTAGGGCGGCGGCGGCGTGGCGGCGACCTGCTTCACGTACCAGCCGACCAGGCCCTTGAGCGGGGCCACGCCCTCGGCCGCCGGCTCCAGGCCCGCGGCCAGGGCCACGATGCGCGCGCACTCGAGCCACTGGTCCTGCGTGAACTCCGCTGCGCGCCAGGCTTCGCCGTTCTTGGCGATCTCGACGCCCTTCTTCGCCCAGCCCTGCGCGAGCCGGCCGTCGTTCTTGGCCAGGGCCAGCTCGACGATGCGCCGGGCGCCCCGCACGTGCGCGTGCCACATGGCGGCGGGAACCGTCGTGTTGTTCGTCTGCGTGGTGATGGCCAGGTCGTCGAGGGCCTCCGTGTAGGCCCCCGTGAGGAAGCGGTGCTCGGCGCGGCGCACGAGGAACTCCCAGTAGTTCACCCCATCGCGCTGGAGGAACTGCCAGGCCAGCTCGAAGTCGTCTTCCGCCGCCTTGCGCTCGGCGGCCGCCGCCGCGGCCTCCCCCTTCACGGTGGACCAGCGCATGCGCTCGCTGTGGGCCTGCGCGCGGTACATGCGCGCGAAGCCGTTCAGCTTGCGCTGCGTCTCCGGATCCACGTCGCGGGCCTTCTCGTAGACCGAGTAGCGCTCGCCGAGCCAGCGCACCTCCTCGTCGAGGATCCGGAGCGCGCCCTCGTGCTCGCCCCGCCGGCCGGCCGCGTCGGCCTCGGCCATCGAGGCCTGCGCCGCCCCCCGCAGCGCCGCCAAGTCGAAGGCCTCGGTGGCGAGCGCCTCGCGGAACGCCGCCCGGGCTTGCGCGAAGCGGCCGGCGGCCAGGTCGGCCGCACCGGCCTTGAGCGCCTCGGCCGCCGTCCGCGGCGCCGGGGAGGGGGCCGACGGGGTGGGGGCCGTCGGCGCGGGCGTGGGCGACGCCGGCGCCGCCGCGGGGGCCGGGGGCGGCACGGGGGTCGGCTCGGGGTCGGGCGCGCGCGGCGCGGG
>CAZPOZ010000513.1:0-2913 GCA_964588235.1 uncultured Planctomycetales bacterium | reverse complement strand
GCCGTCGCTGGTCCCTGGGGCCTCCACCATCCCGCCTCGAACTTCGGACCGGCGGCACTAGACCGTCCGCCGGTGCCCGCGCGCCGGGCCCCGGCGCGCCGCACGCGCCTCGCGTCGTCCCTCCCGGGGGCGCCGCGCCTCAGCGGGCCGGACCGAACGGCAGCTCGGCCAGGACCACCTCGGGGCCGACCCGGGTCCGGGCCTGCGCCACGACGCGCCCCTGGCGATCGATCACCGTGCTCCAGCCGTAGCCATGCCAGGGCTGGGGGGCGTCCACGCTCCAGTTGGCGCCGACCACGTGGAAGCCGGCGGCCTTCACGCGCTCGGGCAACGCGCGCGAGAACCAGTCCTCGTCGTCGCCGTCGCTCACCCAGGCGATCGGGTAGAGCAGCGCCCACAGGCGGTCCTCCTCCGCGTAGCGCCGGAAGACGGTGTGCACGTCGAAGCACACGGCCAGGCCCACGCGCCCCCAGGGGGTGTCGGCCGGCGCCAGCCCCAGGTTCCCGGGCGTGGCCCACGACTGCTCCGGATGCGGCCAGGGGCTCAGCTTGCGGTAGTGCGCCTTCCAGCCCTCGGGGGTCGCCAGCAGCACCGCGTTGTAGTAGGCCGCCGCCGGCACGCCATCGACCCGCGCCCCGGACTCGAGGAACGGGACCGTCAGGTGCACGCCGAAGTGGCCGGCGAGCGCGAGGAGCCGCTCGAGCACGGGCGAGGTCGCCACGAGCGCGCCCGGGCGCGGATCGCGGCCGGCCGTGAAGGACGGGGCGCGCGGGCGGCCGGGGATCTGCCAGGTCGTCTGCAGGTCCTGCGAGAGGTAGCCGTTGACGGCCGTCTCGGGCAGCACGACCAGCTTGGCTCCCGCGCGCGCGGCCTGTGCGACCAGGCGCTCGATGCGCTCGAGGTTGCCCGGCACGTCCCCCAGCAGCGAGGCCATCTGCACGGCGGCCACGGTCACGGTGGGCGGGCCGGCGGGGGCGGCGAGCGCCGTCACGGCGCCGGTGCCACGCTCGAGCCGCAGGGCGCCCCGCAGCGGCGCCGCGGGCCCCAGGGGCACGCACCAGCGGACCTCGAGCGCGTCGTCCCCGACCTCGAGCGAGATCGAGGTCGCGGTCCAGGTCGAGGCCCCGGCCGGGAGCTCGATCGTGCCCAGCGCGACCGGGGGCCCGAGCCCCTCGGGCCCCAGCGGCGCGAAGGAGAGCCGCAGCCGGCCCGCCCCCGGCGAGGCGGTCTCCGGCCGCACGGAGAGGAAGCCGGCGGAGACGAACCGGCTCAGCGCCGAGCACCACAGGTCGGAGCGCTGAACGCCCACCGTGGCCCCCGGCGGGTAGACGCGGGTGGTCGGGCCGGCGGTGGCCACGACCCAGCCCTCCTCGTGCAGCCGGAACGAGAGCGCCTGCCGCGAGACGGGCGGGCCCAGCGCCTCGCCTCCCTCGGGGAGCTCCCAGCCGTCGGGGGACGGCGCGCCCTCCGGGGCCTCGGAGCGCGGAGGGGAGCCGGTGCCCGGCCCGGAGCGGACGAGCCGCGTCTGCACCACGAGGGCGCGGCTCCACGGGTTCCACCTCGAGACGGTCCAGGCCTTCCAGCGGCCCGCGTGCTCGACCGGGCCGACGCGGCGCCCCTCCGCGTCCGGCGCGGGCCCCTCAGGCCTGGCGGAGGCGGGTCCGGCGACGAGCAGGAGCAGGGGCGTCGCGAGGGTCCGGAGCAGACGCGGGATCGGGCTCATGGGGTCCGACGCTACGCAGCGCGGGACGGGCGCGCGTGCAAAGAGTGCGCAAGGGGCGGGCCGACCCGGCAGGAAGGCGTTGCGTCCGACGATGCCGGAGGCGAGGCTCTGCGCCGTGAGCGACGCCCCCGACCCGGCCAGCATCTACCTCGACCAGGTGGAGCGCGCCGCACCCGCCCTGGCCAAGGCGCTCCGGGGGGTCGGCCGCCTGTCGCGGGGGGCGGCGGCCGAGGCCGTGGCCGCCGCGGGCGCGCTGATCCCGCTGGCCCTGGCCCGGCACGCCCGCCGCCGCCCGGACGCCGCCGGCGCCACGCGCGCCCTGCTCGAGAAGTACGGGCCGGGGGACGCGCTGGCCGACCCGGCGGGGAGCGTGCGCCGGCGCTGGCCCTCGCCGGACCTGACGCCACGGCTGGGCGGGCTGCTGGGCGACGACGGCCCCCGGGCGGCCGCCTGGGTGGCCCGGCGCACGGGCGACGACGTCGTCGAGGTCGGGCGGGCGCTGGCCGCATCGGCGCCCACCGTGCTGGCGGCGATCGCGCTCGCGGCCGACCTCCCCGGCTTCGAGGCCTGGCTCGGGGCCCTGGGGCCCGAGCCGCTCGCCGAGCCGGACCGGCTCTCCGCCCCCGGCAGCCTGGCGGCGGCCTGGTTCTCCTCGTTGCGCTCGCGCGCGTTCCCCTGGTGGACGCGCGTGCTGCCCTGATCGGGGTCGGGGCCGGCGCTGCGGCCATCGCAGGGCCCCGGTGGGCCTCCGTGTTAGGAAGCCCTGCGTCGGAGGGCTCTCATGTACTCGGCCGCCACCCGCAAGGGCTTCCAGGACGAGCTGGACGCCATCGAGGCCCAGGGCCTGACCAAGCGCGAGCGCGTGATCGGCAGCCCGCAGGGCGCGCGCATCCGCCTGGCCGACGGCCGCGAGGTGCTGAACTTCTGCGCGAACAACTACCTGGGCCTGGCCAACCACCCCGAGCTCGTGGCAGCGGGCCAGGCCTCCCTTCGGGAGCGGGGCTACGGGCTGGCCTCGGTGCGCTTCATCTGCGGAACGCAGGACCGCCACCGGGAGCTCGAGCAGCGCCTGGCCGCGTTCGTGGGGCAGGCCGACGCGATCCTGTACGGCTCGTGCTTCGACGCCAACGGCGGGCTGTTCGAGACGCTCCTGGGCGAAGGCGACGCGATCGTCTCCGACGCGCTCAACC
>CAZPOZ010000512.1:0-2927 GCA_964588235.1 uncultured Planctomycetales bacterium | reverse complement strand
GGGCCTTCCACGGCGCCCCGCTTGCGGGGCGCCCAGGAGGAGGGCCCTCCAGCGCCCCGGTGTGCCTCCGTCCAGACTCCAGAGGGCAACGTGGGACACGACCCGCGGCGCGCGGGAGCCCGGGCCCGGGAACGAAGAAGGGCCGGCCCTCCTGGGCCGGCCCCTCGGGGCATCCTTCGGTCGGTGCGGGACCGATCAGAGGATCGAGAGCACCTCGTTGACGTAGAAGACCGAGGCGCGGTAGTTGATGTCCTTGCTGATGCGCGAGAGCGAGGGGATCCACTCGAGGTCGCTCACCACGCCCAGCCCGGCGCAGGCCAGGGCGCGGGTGAGGTCGCCCTCCTTCTTGTCCTTCAGGCGCTCGATCAGCGGCTCCACCGAGCGGGCGTCGCCGATCTTGGCCAGCGCCAGCACGATCTGGCCCTTGAGGTTCTGGCTCTCGGCCTCGCTGAGCATCTTGAGCAGCGTGTCCACCGCCGAGGCGTCCTTCAGCAGGCCCAGCGCGGTCGCCACCTGCTGACGCATCTCCTCGGAGCGCTCGCTCAGGGCGGCGCGCAGCGTCTTCTTGATGCTGTCGCTGCCCTCGCCGATCAGGCCCAGCGCGATCGCGGAGTAGCCGCGCAGCTCGCGGTCCTCCTTCGTGTCGGCCACCAGGGCCTCGAGCGTCTTGCGGGCGTAGGTGTCGCGGGCGATGCCCAGGGCGACGCCGAAGCCGGCGCGGCTGCGCTTGTCGAGCTTCTGGCTCTGGAGACCCTCGCGCACGGCCACCAGCGCGGCCTGCTTGAAGTCCTCGTAGGCCTTGATGCGGTTCTCGCCCACGTTGAGCGTCCGCGCCACCAGGCCGACGCTCAGCGCGCCGAAGGGCTTCTGGATCGGCTTGCCCTCCTTCACCTGGGCGAGCAGGAACTCGCCGACCTTGGCGCCCTCGAGCACGTCGGTCCGGCCCTCCTCGATGTCGCGGTTGACCAGGTAGGCCAGCGAGATCAGCGCGAAGTTCTGCACGCTGTTGTCGCTGTTCTTGTCCACCGCCTCCTTGAGGATCTTGGCGATCTCGACGCGCACCTCGGCGGGCACCAGCCGGCCCAGCAGGCCGAGGGCGATGGCGCACGAGCGCTGGATCTGGGCGTTCACCGTGCGGGCGCCCATCGCGGCCTGGAGCGGCTTGACCGCGGCGGGGCCGCCGATGCGGCCGAGCGCCAGCGCCGTGTAGGCGCGGACCTCGTTGCTGCAGTCCACCTTGCCCAGCTTGCCCTTGAAGGTCGCCTCGGCCAGGGCCTCCTCGATCTTCAGCTCGGGGTTGAGGCTCTTCTTGGACTGCAGGCCGAGCGCGATGAGCAGCGAGACGGGGATGTTGTCGTCCTTGTGGGGCTGGTTGATCAGCTCCCACAGGCGGGAGGTCACGGCCGTGCGCGCGGCGTCGGTGTCGTTGGCGTAGGTGCCCGAGCCGCAGGGCTGGTCGCCGAGCAGGCCGAGCGCCATGGCCGCGAAGGCGCGCGTGCCGGTGGCGAAGTCCTTGTCGTTCTCGATCACCTCGAACAGGCGCGTGCGCACCTTGTCGAGCTCGGTCTGGCTGAACTGGTTGGCCGGGTCCTGGCGGCGGAGCAGGCCGCAGGCCAGCGCCGCCGACTCGATCGTGATCTGGTCGAGCTTCTTGTCGGTCGGGTCCAGGCCCTTGAGGATCAGCTCGATCTGCTCGGGCAGCCGCGCCACCTTGCCCATGCCGATGAAGGCGGCCGAGTGCACGTCCTGGTGGGCGGCGTTCTCGCGGTCCAGGGCCCACATCAGGGCCGGGATGATCTTCGTCGGGACCAGCGAGGCCGTGCCCTGCGTGGCGCCGCCCGTCTGCCCGCCGTCACGCCCGCCGCTGAGCACGCTCAGGGGGTTGTCGGACGTGGTCGTCGAGTAGATGGCGTGCTTGAGGTTCTCGAGATCCTCCTTGTTGTTCTCGTACCAGAAGATCCAGCTCTCGAAGGAAAGCTGGCTCTTCTTGCCGCCGCCCGTGCCGGTGGGCAGGTCGCCCGTCTGCGGCGGGGGCTGGGTGGTGGGCGGCGTGATCGGCGGAGGCGCGGCCGGCGGCGTGGCACCCGGAGTGTTCGTGGGCGGAGGCGACGTGGGCGGCCCGCTCGTGGGGGGCGGGGGCGGCGGGGGCGTGGGGTCGGTGGGCTCGCGCAGCGAGGGGGGCACCGAGCCGCCCGGGCCGCGGAACTGGCCGCCGTGCGCCCAGAGGCTGGAAGCGCCCAGCGCCAGGCCCGCGGCGGCGAGCACCGCGGCCAGGGAGAGGCGCTTGGCAGAGAGCGATAGGGGTAGGGTCAGGGAGAGCGTCATGCGCGGGGCTTCCTCATGTCGGGCCTGCCGCAGTCGCCGAGGCGCGGCCTCGGGAGCGGGGGAACCGTCTGGGCGCTGTTCTAGCACATCCGGTGCCGCGCCCCCCGGGCGTGGCGCAGCGGCCGAGAACCGGCGCGGGTGCCGAGACAACCCCCGGGCCGTCAAGGGGTTGCGCCGGCGGGGCGCCGGAACCCGGTGCGGGGCCCAGGCTGGCTGCGCTACCCTCGGGTAGCGGGGGCGTACGTCCCGGCTACACCGCGCCCGGAACCGCGGGAAGCGCGAGTCGGCGGGCCCGTCGGGGGTGGTGTCCTGAGTTGGAAGTCCTGTTGCCGCGGTCCGGAGGCCTGGCCCTGGGCCGTGCCGGCCAGGGGCCGTCCCTGCGCCCGAACCGCCCCATGCATGGGGACTCCCGACTCGCCACAGTAGCATCCCCCGGCCGAGCGCGCGGGCGGCAGCACGCAGGCAGGCCTGCTCGCCCCCGCCCGGCCCGGGAGCCGCCATGAGCCGACGACGTCGCGGCGAGGAAGACGAGGGCCTCGCTCACGCGCCCGCCTCCGCGCGCGAGGCGCGCCAGTCCTCGAGGCGGCCGCGGAAGGCGCGCG
>CAZPOZ010000511.1:0-2931 GCA_964588235.1 uncultured Planctomycetales bacterium | reverse complement strand
ACCACGTCGGCCTTCGCGGGCGCCGCAGCCCCCGCGACGACCAGCAGCGGGGCCAGGGCCCAGGGCAGGCGACGCCACGGGCGGCGGCAGGGCGGCAGCAGGCGGGGCAGCGGCATGGGGCAGGCTCCGGGGCGCAGGACGGTCCACTCTAGGAACGCCGGGCCCGACCGATCGCTGCGCTCGGGGCCCCGTCCCGCCCTACGCAGGACCTACGTCCCGTCGCCCGCGCAGCAGCCGGACCAGGGCCCGCAGGGCCAGGAAGGCGAGCGCGGGCCCCAGGAGGTAGCCGAGGTAGGCCAAGGCGAGGTTGGCTTCGTCGGCCAGGCGTCCGTAGTGGATCTTGTCGTAGATCAGCAGCGGGAACAGCCGCGTCTCGAGCAGCACGACGGCGTCCACCTCGCGCAGCGCCAGCAGGAGGGTCAGGACGAAGGCGGCCAGCAGGCCCGGCGCCGCCAGGGGCAGGGCGATGCGCGCCAGGCGCGCGCGCGGCGGCGCCCCCAGCGTGGCGGCGGCCTCCTCGTAGCCGGGGCGCACGCGGGCGAAGGCCAGCAGCGCCCCGACGAGGGCGTAGGGCAGGAAGCGCCCCACCAGGGCCAGCACGGGCAGGGCGATGCCGTCGCGCAGGGGCCCGACGTGCTGCCAGGTGAGCAGCGTCCCCAGGCCCACGACGATGCCGGGGCTGGCCAGGGAGAGCGTCGCCAGGAGGCCGGTGAGCAGGCGCACGGGCCCGTTCCCGCGCAGCGAGGCGCGGGCCAGGGCCGAGGCCGTGGCCACGGTGAGGACCGCGGCCACCCCCCCGATCCGCAGCCACCGGTCGCGCTGGCTGCGCGCGTCGGGCGTGCGGTCCAGCGTGCCCTCGAGGTCGAACAGGCGCGCGCGCTGCGCGCTCGCGGGCCGTGACGCGCCGGCGCTGCCGCCGGCCACCGTGGAGCCGCCAGCCCCGGCCCACGAGAGCACGCCGGCGAGCGGCACGCCCAGGCCCAGGCCCACGGGCAGCAGCACGAGCAGCAGCGCCAGGGCCGTGACCCGCGCGCTGCGCCGCTCGGGGGCCAGCGTGCGGCCGGTGCGCGCCGCGGCCAGCAGCCCGCTGCGCCGGAAGGCCGCCAGCGAGGCCAGCAGGGCCCCCAGGCACAGGAGCAGCAGCGGGGTGCCCGTGGCCACGGCCCGCGCCGTGGAGTGCTCCTGCTTCCACTGCAGCTGCACGTCCTTGGCGAACACGGCCAGCGGCGTGCCGCCGTCGGGCAGCAGGAAGGTCATCAGGTCGGGCACGGTGAAGTCGGCCAACGCCAGCAGCAGGGCGAGCAGCCCGGCGCCGACCGCCGCGCGCAGCAGCGCGGGCAGCACCGCCACGCGGAAGGCCCCCGCCGGGCCCCGCAGCAGGCGCGCGGCCTCCACCGGGCCGGCGGGGACGGCGGCCCAGGCGCGCCCGACCAGCAGCACGGCCAGCGGCGCGAGCGCCGCCCCGAGGATCACCTGGGCCGTGCCGCGCTGCAGGGCCGTGCCGGAGAGCCCGAGGGCGGCCGACAGCGCCCGCGAGACGGGCCGCGCGGCGCCCATGCCCGTGACCAGGGGCGGCAGCAGCAGGGGCAGCGCGGCGAGCACGTGGAGCAGGCCGCTCGCCGGCAGGCGCACGCGGGCAAGCGCCCAGGCCGCGGGCAGGCCCAGGGCCAACGCCACGAGCGCCGCCCCGAGCGCCAGCCACAGGCTCGAGGCGAGCAACGGGCCCGTCCGCGGGTCGCCCAGCACGATGCGGTGGTGGTCCAGGCCCAGGCGCGTGCGGCGCTCGGCCACGGCGGCGTACGGCACGGTCACGTTCACGCGCGGCGCCCCGGGCGCGGCCTGCACCGCGAAGGAGAGCCCGTCGGCCCGCTCGCTCACCTCGCCCACGGGCCGGTGCACGACGCCGGCCGTGGTGACGACCTCCTCCACGCGCAGCGAGGCCCAGAGCAGGCCGCCCACGGGCGCGAGCACCGTGGCGCAGGCGAGCAGCAGCGCGGCCGCCATCGGCACCCGGGCGAGCAGCGGGGCTGCGCGCCCCCCGGCGGCGGGGGGACCGGGCTCAGCGGGCATGGGCCGGCGCGGCGGCCGGGGCCGCCCGCGCCTCGGCGTCGGCGGCCGCCTCGAAGGCCGCCCGCAGGCGCCGCGTGACGGGGCCGGCCCGCCCGGTGCCCACGGGGCGCCCATCGAGGGTGGTGACGGCCGCCACGCCGCGCACGGAGGAGGAGAGCAGCAGCTCGTCGGCGCGCACGAGGTCGGCCGCCGAGAGCGGCTCCTCCCGCGTCGGCAGCGCGAGGCTCGGCGCCAGGGTGAGGAGCCGCCGCCGCGTGGTGCCCTCCAGGATGCCCGCGCTGAGCGGGGGCGTGCGCAGGACGCCGCGGTCCACCACGTAGACGTTGGAGGTGGTGGCCTCGGCCACCTCCCCCGCCTCGTTGAGCAGCACGGCGTCGTCGGCGCCCACCGCCTGGGCCTCGATCAGGGCGAGCAGGTTGTTGAGGTAGTTGCCGGTCTTCGCGCGCGGATCCAGCGCGCGGGGCGAGGTCCGGCGACGCGCGACCAGCGCCAGCGAGAGGCCCCGCTCGAAGGCGGCGTCGTCGGGGCGCTGCGCCGGCGCCACCACCACGATCAGGGTGCGCCGGGGGACGCCGCGGGGGTCGAGCCCCAGGGGGCCGAACCCGCGGGTGACCACCAGCCGCACGTAGGCGTCGTCGTCGGGCGTCGCCCCGGCCTCGGCCAGGGTGGCCTGGATGGCCGCGACGAGGGCGGCGCGGTCGTGCTGCAGCTCGAGCGAGAGGTGGCGCGCGCTGGCCTCCAGGCGCTCGAAGTGCTCCCGTGCCTGGATCAGGGCCCCGCGGTGCCACCAGAACACCTCGTAGACCGAGTCGCCGAAGAGCACCCCGTGGTCGAGCACGCGCACGCTGGCCCGCTCGGGGG
>CAZPOZ010000510.1:0-2934 GCA_964588235.1 uncultured Planctomycetales bacterium | reverse complement strand
CCACCGGGTCGTGCCCAGCCGGGCCGCCAGCGCCTCGCGGTGGCCCTGGCGGACGACGAGGTGGCGGCCGAAGTAGGCCTCGGGCGTCGGCCGGCGGCGCACGGCCAGGAAGTCGATCAGCTGGATCAGCAGCCGCGTGCGGCCGGCGCTCGCCTGGCGGACGCGCTCGACGAGGCTCGACAGGCCCGGGACGAAGCGGTCGTGGCCGATGCGCAGCAGCGGGCCGCTCCGCACGTCGCGGATGCCCGTGGCCTCCGCGACCAGCACCCCCGGCTGGCCCGCGGCGAAGCGGCCGTACCAGTCGAGGTTCTTGGCGGTGACCTCCCCGGACTCCTCCGCCCGCCAGGGCACCATCGCCGGCACCCAGGTGCGCTCGGCCACCGTCAGCGGGCCCACCTCCAGGGGCTGGAACAGCAGCGCCCGGGCGGCCTCGGCCGCGTCGGGCCAGCGCGCCGGCAGCAGCGGCACGGGGCGGACGGGGGACGAGGCCACCGGGGGAGGGTACCCTCCGGAGCCCCGACGCCCGACGGGAAGGGCACGGCGGCGTGGACGCCACGCCCCGCTGCCTCGGCCCGTCGCGCGAGGCCCCCTCCCCCTCCCCGTCCCCCCTGGCCCCGCCGGACCCTCGACCATGCGCCCGTCGCCCCCGTCCCGCGCCCTCGCCACGCGGACCCTGCTCCCGCTCCTGCCCTTCGTGCTGCTGGGCTCGGCCGCCGCCGAGGGGCCCGAGGGGGCGCAGCGCCCCGCCTACCCGCAGACCCGCCGCGAGGACGTGAAGGACCTGCTGCACGGCGTCGAGGTGCCCGACCCCTACCGCTGGCTGGAGGACGACGACGCCCCCGAGGTGGAGGCCTGGGACCGGGCCCAGGCGGGGCTGCTGCGCCAACGCCTGGACGCCGTGGCCGGGCGCGCCGCGCTCGAGGCGCGCCTCGTGCAGGAGCTCGACCAGGGCGGCATCGAGTCGCTGCCCACCTTCGCAGGTCCGCACGCCTTCCACACCTACCGGGCGCCGGGCGACGACCACGCGGCCCTCTACGTGCGGGTCGTGGGCAGCGACGAGCCGCCCCGCGTCGTGCTCGACCCCAACGGCTGGAGCCGGGACGGCACCCAGGGCCTCAAGTCGTGGCATCCGTCGCCCGACGGCCGCTACGTGGCCTACGAGCGCGACCTCAAGGGCAGCGAGGCCACCCGGCTCCACGTCCACGACGTCCAGACGGGCGCCACGCTCCCCGACGTGATCACGCGCACGAAGTTCACCAGCGTGGCCTGGCGCGCCGACTCGCGCGCCTTCTACTACACGCGCCTGCCCGACCCCGACGACGTGCCGGCCGGCGAGGGCGAGTACCACCGCCGGGTGCGGCTGCACGTGCTGGGCACGCTGGTGGCCGACGACCCGCTGATCTACGGCCAGGGCCGCCCGAAGATCGAGCACGTGGGCCTGGGCACCTCGACCGACGAGCGCCACCGCTTCCTCTTCCGCGGCATCCCCTACGAGACCGACGAGGTCTTCGAGATCGACGAGACCTGGGGGACGCCGCGCCTGGAGCCGATCGTCGCCGGCCCCCGGCTGCAGCTGTACGGGCTGGACCGCGTCGGCGAGCGCTACGTGCTGCTGAGCGACTGGGGGGCCCCGCGGCGTCGGCTGTGCGTGGCCGAGCGCGGCGCGACGGCCGACCCGGCCGCGTGGACGGTGATCGTCCCCGAGAGCGAGTCGGTGCTGGAGCGCTTCGCCGTCTGCCGCGACCGGGTGGCGGTGCTGCGGCGGGACGACATCGTCGCGCGCCTGTCGGTGGTCGGTCTGGACGGCGCGGACCTGGGCCGCGTGGCGCTGCCGGGGGCGGGCACGGTGCGCAGCCTGGCCTCGAAGGCCGACGACCCGCGGCTGTGGTTCACCTTCGAGGCGTACGACGTGCCGCCCTCGACCTGGGTCGTGGACCTGAGCGCGCCGGCCGGCGGAGCCGGCCCGGCCACGCGCTACGAGCCCACGCGGCTGGCGCAGCTGCCCACGACGTTGAGGACCGACGAGCTCGTCACGGAGCGCTTCTCCCTGCCGTCCAAGGACGGCACCCCGATCCCGTGCTTCCTCCTGCGCCGGCGCTCGACGCCGCTGGACGGCACGGCGCCCACCGTGCTCTACGGCTACGGCGGGTTCCGCGTCGGGCAGTACCCCTCCTTCAGCCGCTTCTGGGGCCTGTGGGCGGAGCAGGGGGGCGTGTACGTGGTGGCCTGCCTGCGCGGCGGCGACGAGCTGGGCGAGGCCTGGCACGAGGCCGGGTGCCTGGGCAGGAAGCAGAACGTGTTCGACGACTTCATCGGTTGCGCCGACGGGCTGGTCGCCACGGGCCGCGCGCGGCGCGAGCGGCTCGCGATCATGGGCGGCAGCAACGGCGGTCTGCTGGTGGCGGCCGTGGCCAACCAGCGGCCGGACCTGTGCCGGGCGGTGGTGTGCTCGGTGCCGCTGACCGACATGCTGCGCTTCCACCGGTTCCAGTACGCCCTCACCTGGACGAAGGAGTACGGCAACCCGGACGTGGCCGAGCACTTCGGCTGGATCCGGCCGTACTCGCCCTACCACAACGTGCGGGAGGGGGCCTCCTACCCGGCCGCGCTGGTCACCGCGGGGCTGGCCGACGGCCGCGTCAACGCGTTCCACGCGCGCAAGCTCGTGGCCCAGTGGCAGCGCGCCAGCGCCTCGGCGCGGCCGGTGCTGCTCGACCTGGACCGGGAGAGCGGGCACGGCGCGGCCAGCATGCGTCAGGCCAAGCGGGCCGCGCTGGACCGGATGTGCTTCCTGCTCGCCGAGCTCGGGGCCGCGCCGGCGCGCTGAGCGCCCGGCCCCCTGCCGCTCCGTCGCCCCCGCCCGGGAGGCTCCTCGGTGCCCAGCTCCCCTCCGCGCACGGCCCGGGCCCAGGCCGCGGCGCTCGCGGCCCGGGT
>CAZPOZ010000509.1:0-2941 GCA_964588235.1 uncultured Planctomycetales bacterium | reverse complement strand
GACGGTCTCCGCGGTGGGGAGGCGGCCGCATTCAACCCGGGAGCGGGCCCGGGGGGCCACAGAATCACGCGGCGGCGGACGCCGGGACCCGACGATGGCGCCCGCGGGCCGCCATCCATTGCATTCTACAACCATGCCGAGGCCCGCCCACGCCGGCAGTGCGCCCCGCCAGCGCGCCCCACAGGGTCAGTTGGGGGCCGGCCAGGCGAAGGTCTTCAGCGGCTGCTCGGCGGCGGCGGCCTCCGCCCGGTGCAGCAGCCAATGCCGCCCGGCGGCGAGCCCCGTGTAGGTGGTGGCGGCGCGGGCGGCGCCGGGCCAGATCACGCGCACGTCGAAGGTCGTGGCCGAGCCCAGGCCGACGTGGACGCGCGGGTCGTCGCTGCCCAGGAAGGAGGTGCAACGGATCACGGGCAGCCGTTGGGTGACGCCCCCCGCCGTGACCTCGACGACGGCGCCCAGGGCGTCGCGGTTGAAGCCCGGCTGGCGCACGCTGAGCAGCGCCCACTGGCGCTCGGGCGAGGGGGGCGTCTCGTTGAGCAGCAGGTTGGGCGGCTCGTTCATGTTCGTGACGAACAGGTCGACGCGGCCGTCGTTGTTCAGGTCGGCGAAGGCGACGCCGCGCGAGCACTGCTTGACGTCCATGCCGTCGCCGGCCGCGAGGTGGGCGCCCGCGGGGCCCAGGCGATCCAGGGCCTTGCGGCCGATCTCGCGGTAGCCCAGCGTCGCGGGCTCGACGCACTCGATCAGCGCGTTGAGCTGGTCGTAGGAGGAGCCCGTGTACTGCTCGAGGTCGACCTCCTTGTAGACGTGCCCGTTGGCCACGTACAGGTCCAGGTCGCGGTCGTTGTCGAGGTCGTACCAGCCGCAGCCCCAGGAGAGGTCGTAGTAGACGGCCTGCCCGAGCACCTGCAGCCCGCGGTCCTTGAAGTAGAGCCGGCCGTCCACGGGGCGCGTGCGCTGCGCCATGTACATGTTGTTGTAGTCGAGCGCGAAGTTCGTCTTGAAGAGGTCGAACAGGCCGTCGCGGTTCAGGTCGGCCACCGCCGCGCCCATGCCGGCCTGGGCGGAGAGGTTGCTGCCGAACTTCACGCCCAGCTGGTCGGCCAGCTCGCTGAAGGCGAGCCCTCCCTCGGCGCGCCGCTGGGCGATCCACAGGAACGACTCGACCGAGTCGTTGGCCACGTAGACGTCCATCAGGCCGTCCTCGTTCACGTCCCAGGCCAGGGCCGTGAAGCCGTACATGGGGCCGTTGCGGGCGCGGAAGCCGTACTCCACGCTGCGGTCCTCGAAGGTGCGCTCGGCGGTCTGGCGGTAGAAGGCGTCCTCCTGGGCGCGCAGGCCGATGGGCCCGCAGTAGGCCTGGACGCGGTTCCAGCGGCAGGCGCGGCCCGAGATGCTCTCCACGGGCGAGTCGAGCGGCTTGCCCTGCTCGACGCGGCGCTTGTCCACCTCCGCGGCCGGGTCGCTGTAGGCCGGCACGTAGAGGTCGAGCCGCTCGTCGCCGTCCAGGTCGGCGGCCGCGCAGCAGGTGGACCAGGTGGTCTCGCGCCCGGCCACGCCCAGCTCGGGGGCGACGTCGGTGAAGGTGCCGTTGCCGTTGTTGCGCCAGAGGCGGTTGAGGCCGAAGTTGGCCACGAAGAGGTCGGTCCAACCGTCGCCGTCGTAGTCCAGGGCCGTGGCCCCGAACGACCAACGCTCGTCGGCCACGCCCGCGGCGGCGGCCACGTCCGTGAAGGTGCCGTCGCCGTTGTTGCGCCAGAGCTGGTCGTGGAAGCGCCTTCCGGGGGCCTCCTTGCGGCGGAGCACCGGGCGCTGCTCCTTCGAGACCGGGTCCATCACCCGCTCCAGGGTGTAGTTCGAGAACACGTCGCCGTCGGGCACGTAGAGGTCCATGAACCCGTCGCCGTCGTAGTCGAGCACGGCGGCCCCCACGCCCACCGCCTCGATCAGGAACTCCTTGACCCCCTCCGTGCCGCTGTGGTTGACGGTCGTGATGCCCGAGGCCGGGCCGGCGTGCCGCAGCCGGATCGCGGGCGGGCCGAGGTCGGGATACGGGTTCCAGATCGTGGTGGGGGCGGCCATGCCGCTGCCGGCGACGGTGCCGCCGCTGCTGCCCCCGGGCGCCGCCCGGCCGCCGGGGCCGCCGGGGCGCGGGGCCTGGGGCTCGCCGCCGCAGCGGGTGCTGGCCAGGCCGCCCGCGGCGGCCAGCAGGGCGAGGGCGGCCAGGGTGCCACGCGACCTCGTGGAGCGCGACGGAAGGGGGCGTTCGGGCATGGGCGCGGATCCTAGCGGGGCGGGAGGAGAACGGGGCCGGGGGCGGCGCTCTTCCGCGCGCGCCCCGGGGCGAGGACTCGGGCAGCCGCGGGAGAGGGGTGCGACTCCGGGTCAGACACCGGTCTGCCCGCTCTGCCGTCCGGCGCGTCGGCCGCGCAGCGGCTACACGGAGGGGTGCAGCGGGGGCGGGAGGTCCGGCGGCGACCGCTTCGCCCGGCGCTCCGGGCGCGCCGGCAGGTAGATCGGCATGAGCGCCGCCTCCACGTTGCGCCGGGCGTCGTCGGTGAGCTCGATCTTCAGGTCGCGCTGGACCTCCGCCGGGATCTGCGCCAGGTCCTTGCGGTTGGCGGCGGGCAGCAGCACGGTCTTCACCCCCGCGCGGTGCGCCGCCAGCACCTTCTCCTTGATGCCGCCCACGGGGAGCACGCGCCCCTTGAGCGTGATCTCGCCGGTCATCGCCAGGTCGGCCCGCACCGGCTTGCCGGAGAACAGGCTCGCCAGGCAGGTGGCGATCGTCACCCCCGCGCTGGGGCCGTCCTTGGGCGTGGCGCCGTCGGGCACGTGCAGGTGCACGTCGCTGCGCGCGAAGGCCTCGGGATCGATGCCCAGCTCGTCGGCGACGCTGCGCACCCACGAGTAGGCCGCGTCGAACGACTCCCGCATCACC
>CAZPOZ010000508.1:0-2944 GCA_964588235.1 uncultured Planctomycetales bacterium | reverse complement strand
CGGAGGTGCCAGGAGCGGATCTTTCGCCGTGAGTACGTGCCAACGGTCGCTGCCAGCACGCCCTGTCGGCGCCTTCGCCGGGCGGGCGGGCGCTCGCTTCGCCTTCGTCGAAGGGCGCGTGGGCCGGCGTTGATGCGACCCACGTCGCTTGCCCCGCGGGCGACGACCGGACGGCGTGGGCGGGCTCACACGGACTGCTCCAACTTTGAGATCGACATCAGAGGGTCAGCCGCGGCGCCCCGCGCGAGCGCTTAGTCAGGTCCGCCTCCACTTGGGGGAATCAACCCAGTGGGACCGTAACCAAGACGAGGGACGAACTCAACGTACTTGTAACCCCGCTCGGCACAAGGACTTACATCTCCGCCCGTGGTGGAGGCGACAGTGGCGCAGCCTCTCAGGCGACGTTCCTTCCGCGGTGCTTCGCCGCCTGGCCTGCAGCTCTTGGGGACGGTCTGCTTGGTCTCCAAGCGTGACCGGGCCCAAGCGGGGGCCATGTGCCCAATCCCTTGGCAAGTCCTACGCACAGAGCGGCCCCGAAGCCGCCTTGTCGACGAAGATCTCCCCCGCGACGTTGTGCGACCGTCTGGCTGCGCCGCCCGGCTGGTGCTTGGGCCACGGATGATTGGGCGGCTGCGGCCGAGAGTGTTCGACGTTGAGTTGCCCTCGGGGAGCCAAGTCACCCTTCGAACCGGGAGCGAGGTCTGACGTGGGCCAACCCTCCAGTGCCCCACGCACGACTCAGAGCTACGGGGTCGTGCGGCGAGCCGCTGCCGTCCTACGGGGTCGGAGCCGTCGCGGCCCCGGCAACCAGCTTCGAGAGCTCGGCGACTCCGACGGGTGCCCGGACCCGCCACGGCAGCACGAAGAGACGCTTGGCCAGGCCCGCGGTGACGCGGTCCATCTGACGGCGCTCGCCGGCGAGGCGCGCGGCGAGCAGGGGGTCGCGTGTGCCGGCGGCGAGGATGCTCTTGTTGACGACCCAGGCGTACGGCTCGATCTGGGCACGGCGAAGGTCGGCCTGCAGGGCCTCGGCCTGCGAGACGGGCGTGATCTCGGGCAACGTGACCAGGATGATGCGCGTGTAGCTGGCGTCCTGCAGGCGCATCATCGGCGTCACGACGCGTACGGGCAAGGAAGCCCCCCGGGCGCTGCGCGTCATCTGCCGGTGGTAGGCGCCCGTGGCGTCCATGAGCAGCAGGGAGTGGCCCGTGGGCGCCGTGTCGAGGACGACGAAGGCGCTGCGCGCCTCGCTCACGATGAGGGAGAAGGCGTGGAAGACGGCGACCTCCTCGGTGCAGGGCGAGGGGAGATCCTCCCGCAAGAGGGCCAGACCCTGGGCGTCGAGCTCGGACGCGCGGGCCGTCATGATCCTCTCGACGTAGCGCTCCGTCTCGGCCCGCGGATCGATGCGATCGACCCGCAGGCCAGGCACCTCGCTGCCGAGCGTCATGGACAGGTGTGCGGCAGGGTCCGTCGTGCTCAGATGCACGGCCTTCCCCCGCTGCACGAGGCCGAGAGCGAGCGCCGCAGCGACGGTCGTCTTGCCCACGCCACCCTTGCCCATCACCAGGATCAGACCACGTCCGGCGGCCGCGAGCTCGTCGGCGAGACGGTCGAGTCCCGGGGCGTCGCAGCCCGGGGTCGCCGGCGCGGCGACGCGCTCCGGGATCGCGTGCGGCTCGGCGAGCAGCGCGCGAAGGGCCGGCAGGCCGACCGTGTCGAAGGGGCGCAGCGGGATGCGGTCCTGGGGCAGGCCGCGCAGCGAAGCGGGCATCGCCTCCAGCGCCGCCGTGCCCAGCGCCTCGATCGCGCGGGCGATCTCATCGGTGCCGTCGCTCGCCTGGAAGACGCCGTTGACGGCGAGGCGCTGGTTCGTGAGCGCCAGCTCCCGCAGCTCGTCCGACGTACGGGCCGCCTCGGCGATGGCGCCGCGATCGGGGCGCGTCACCAGCACGATCGTGGTGCTCGACGGATCGCTCAGGGCGGCCAGGGCGGCCTTGAACCGCTCCTCCTGCATCTTGAGCCCGGAGTGGGGGCCGAGGCAGGAGGCCCCGTCCACGTTCGTCTCGAGGAAGCCGCTCCAGGCCTTCGGCAGGCTGAGGAGGCGCAGGGTGTGGCCCGTGGGCGCCGTGTCGAAGACCACGTGGTCGTAGCCGCGGGCGCCCTCGCAGAGCAAGGAGGCGAACTCGTCGAACGAGGCGATCTCCGTCGTGCACGCGCCGGAGAGCTGTTCGCGCACCGTGTAGCGCTCCGCCTCCGTCGCTCCAGGACCCATCAGCCCGATCACCCGGCGGCGGTAGGCCTCGCTGGCCTCGTCGGGGTCGATGTTGAGGACCGACAGGCGCGCGACGCCCGGCACGGGCGTGGGCGAGTTCCGCAGCTCCACGCCCAGCATCTCGTCCAGGTTCGATGCGGGGTCGGTGCTGACCAGCAGGACGGTCGTGCCGGCATCGGCCAGGGCCAGCGCCGTGGCCGCGGAGAGCGAGGTCTTGCCGACGCCTCCCTTGCCCGTGAAGAAGACGTAGCGCGTGGGGGCGGCGAGGAATCCCGGTCGCCCGGGGGCCCCCGCTCGCTCCAGGCCTGCGGAAGCCACCGGGGCGGGCGCCTCGGGACGGACGGGGGTCGGCCGGCGTGCGGGGTGCTGCTGCATGCGTGAAGCCCAACGCCACCAAGATAGGCGATGCGAGGCACGTGCGGCGCGCTGGAGCCGGGCGCTCAGGCCCAACGCCACCAAGACAGGCGATGCGAGGCACGTGCGGCGCGCTGGAGCCGGGCGCTCAGGCCGCTTCCTCCTCCTTGCGCAGGCCGCAGGCGCGTCGTCGTCGTCATCGGCCTTCCGCTACCGGCCCAGCGCGCCGGCCGCTTGGGTACGGCCTGCAGAGGCCATCCCTAGGGCCTTCCGCAGGAGAGGTCTCGCCCTCCGAAGGACCCTACCCCTAACTTG
>CAZPOZ010000507.1:0-2959 GCA_964588235.1 uncultured Planctomycetales bacterium | reverse complement strand
GCGACGCCGCCGCCTGGCGCCGTGCCCTGGCGCGGAGCCGGGCGCGGTGAGCTTCCCGCGCACCACCACGGCCCTGAGGGCCGTGCTCGCCGAACGCGGACTGAGGCCGCGCAAGGCGCACGGGCAGTGCTTCCTGACCGACGTGCAGGCCGTGGACGCCATCGTGCGCGACGCCGGGGTCGGGGCGGCCGACGCCGTGGTCGAGGTGGGCACGGGGCCCGGGCTCCTGACGCACGCGCTCGTCGAGGCCGGGGCACGGGTGATCACCTTCGACATCGACCCCGAGGTGCAGCGCCTGGCGCGCTCGCTGCGGGCCTGGCCCGAGCGCGTGCGCTTCGTGGAGGGCGACGTCCTGGCGGGCAAGCACGCGCTGGCGCCCGCCTTCCGCGAGGCGCTGGCCGCCCCGGCCGCGCCCGGGGGGCGCCGGCTGCTCGTGAGCAACCTGCCCTACGGAGCGGCCACGCCGCTGCTGCTGGGCGTGCTCGCGCTGCCCGACCCTCCCGAGGCGCTGACGGTCATGGTGCAGCTCGAGGTGGCCGAGAAGCTGCTCGCCGGCCCCGAGGACCCGGCCTACGGGGCCCCCTCGATCGCCGTGGGCCTCAAGGCCCGGGGCCGCATCCTCCGGCGCTTCGGGCCCCAGGTGTTCTGGCCGCAGCCCCGCGTCCGCTCGGCGCTGCTGCAGCTGACGCCGACGCGGCCCTCGCCGCTCGAGGCCGGCGAGCACGAGCCGTTCGGGGCCTTCGTCACGGCGCTCTTCAGCCTGCGACGCAAGGTCCTCACCGCCTCGCTGGCCCACGCCCTGGGCGGGGCCGCCGACGGCGCGCGCGTCGCGCGGGCGCTCGGGGCGGTGGGGGTGGAGGGCCGGCAGCGGCCCCAGGAGCTCGATCCGCCGCGGATGCTGGCCCTGTGGCGGGAGCTGCGAGGGGCCTGAGGAAGCGGCGCCGGGGCCCGGCGTTCGGGGCCGCTGGGGGAGCCCGCCCGTACCATCGCCCCTCGCCCTCCGATCCGGCCCCTGAAGCGGCGGCGGAGGCCGAGGTGGTGTCCCTCCCCGATGGGCCGCATCCCCGACGACGTGATCGAGCGCGTCCTGGCCGCCCACGACGTGGCCGAGGTGGTGGGGCGCTACGTCACGCTCAAGCGCGCCGGGCGCGCGTTCAAGGCGCTGTGCCCCTTCCACGAGGAGAAGACGCCGTCGTTCACGGTCAACCCGGACCGGCAGACCTTCAAGTGCTTCGGCTGCGGCAAGGGCGGCACGGCGATCACCTTCCTGATGGAGCACGCGCGGCTCTCCTTCCCCGAGGCCCTGCGCTCGCTGGCCCAGGAGCGGGGCATCGAGGTGCCCGAGGGTCGCGGCGAGGACGGACCCCCGCCCGGCGAGCTCGAGCGCATCCGCGCGGCGCTCGACCTCGCGCAGCGCCTGTTCACCACGCTGCTCACGCGCGACGAGGGGCGCGAGGCCCGGGCCTACCTCGAGCGCCGCGGCTACGACGCGGCGGCCCGGCAGCGCTTCGGGCTCGGCTACGCCCCGGCCGGGTGGGACCGCCTGCTGACCACCGCGGCGGCCCGGCGCATCCCGGCCGCGACCCTGGAGGCCGCCGGGCTCGTCCTGCCGCGCCAGCAGGGGGGCGGTCACTACGACCGCTTCCGCAACCGGGTCACCTTCCCCGTGCGCGACCTGCAGGGGCGGGTCGTCTCCTTCGGCGCGCGCGCGCTCGACCCGGCCGACACCCCCAAGTACCTCAACGGCCCCGAGACGGCCGTGTTCCGCAAGGGCGACACGCTGTTCGCGCTCGACCTGGCCCGCGCGGGCCTGCGCGCCACCCCCGTGGCCCTGCTGATGGAGGGCTACACCGACGTGCTCATGGCCCACCTCCACGGCTTCGATCGCGCCGTGGCCGGCATGGGCACGGCGCTCACGCCGCAGCAGGCCGCCCGCCTGGAGCGCGCCGGGGCCACGCAGGTGCTGCTGGTGTACGACGCCGACGACGCCGGCAGGGCGGCCGCCGAGAAGGCCATCGACGTGCTCCTGGAGCGCGGGCTCGAGGTGCGGGTCGCCGTGCTCCCCGAGGGGCGCGACGTGGACGAGCTTCTGCTCGAGGAGGGGCCTGCCGCCTTCCAGGCGGTGCTGGACGCCGCGCAGGACGTGTTCGCCTTCCGTTGGGCCGCCGTGCGCCGCCGGCACGACCTGAGCAGCCCCCGGGGGCGGGCCGAGGCCGCCGGCGAGCTGGCCGGCACCCTGGCCCGGGTGAAGAACCCCGTGGAGCGCGACCTTTGGATCGCCACCCTGGTCGAGCGCCTGGGCGGGGGGGCGGGGACCGAGCGCGAGCTGCGCGCGAGGCTGGGCGCGCTCAGCCGCGGCCCCCGGGCGCGCCGGGCCCCCGGGGGCACGCCCGCGCCGGCCGACCCCCTGGCGGAGAGCCGGCGCCGGGGGGGTGCGCTCGACGAGCTCCACTACCTGGCGGCCCTGCTGACGGGGGGGGAACTCGGCGACCTCGTGGCCCGGGCCGTGGGCAGTGAGGATTTCGAAAACGAGGCTCGGCGCCGGGTCTATAACGCCGTGCTTGACATGCGGGAGGCCCGTGTTCCCCATGACCTCCGCGCCTGCGCGACCCGGTTCTCCGACGATCCCGAGGCGCTGGCCGAGCTCGGCGCGCTGCCCGACGATCCGCGCTTGGCGGAGCGGGTGCGCCTGCTCGTGCAGCACCTCGAGGAGCGCCGGCTCCGGGCCCGTCGGAGCGAGGCCCTGCGCGAGGCCCTCCTGGAGGCGCCCCGCGAGGGGCCGCGCGGGGAGCTGACCCTGCCGCCTCCCGACGCGTCCGGCTGACCGCGCCCCGCTCCTCCCTCCCTGGCCGTCCCTGCTCCCCCCTGGCCCCCCCCCCCCCCCGTCCCCCCGCCCCCCCCCCCCCCCCCCCCCCCGACCCCCCCACCCCCAGGCACGCCGCCCCCGAGCCCCCACGCC
>CAZPOZ010000506.1:0-2962 GCA_964588235.1 uncultured Planctomycetales bacterium | reverse complement strand
GGCCGCTCCGCGCTCCGACGGCGGCTCCACGCGCTCGAGCCGGGAGACCTGCGCGAGGCGCTCCTGGCGCTGGCGCACGACGACCCCGCCGCCGCGCTGGCGGGGCTGGCCGCGCGCGCAGGGCGCTCGGCCGAGGGCTGGAGCGCGCTCGCGGCGGCCCAGCTCGCGCTGCGCTGCGGGGAAGGCGAGCGCTCGCTGGCCTACGCCGAGCGGGCCCGCGCCTCCCCCCGGCCCTTCGTGCGGGTGGAGGGCCTCCTGAGCGCGACCCGGGCGCTGGGCGAGCTCAAACGGCTGCCCGAGGCCGCGGCGTCGGCGGAGCGGGCGTTCTCGTTGGACCCCGCCGACAGCCGGGCGCTCTCGCTCCGGGCCGAGCTCGAGCGACGCCAGGGCCGCCTCGCCCAGGCCCGCGAGGCCTTGGCGGGCGCGCTGGAGCGCGACCCCGACTCGGCCCCCTACGCGCGCCGGATGGCCGAGCTGCTGCGCGAGGCGGCCGAGCCGGGCGAGGCCCCCGGCCCCGGCACGCCGGCGCTGCTCGAGCGCCTCCAGCGCCTGCCGCCCTCCTCCGTGGCCGAGCGCGAGGCCCTCGCCGCGCTCGTGGCCCTGGGCCGCGGGCGTGCCGACGAGGCGCGAACGCGGCTGAGCCGCGCGCTGGCGATGGGCGCGCACCCCGTGCCCCTCGAGCACGAGCTGCGCGTGCTGCTCGCAAGGGCCGGGGAGCACCGGGCCCTCGTCGATCACGTGGAGCGCGCGCTGCCCCCGGAGCTGCCCTTCGCGGCCGAGAACGCGCTGGCACCGCGCTGGCGGGAGCTCCGGGGCGCGGTGGAGGCCGCGCCCGACGGGTTCGCCCCCGCGCCGGCGCAGGCGCGGCTGTTCCGCGCGCTCCTCGCGCTGGGCGCGCTCGAGGAGGCGCGGGCCGTGGGGGCGCGGCTCCCGCCGGAGCACCGGGCCGCGGTGGAGGCGCTCGCCCGGCACCTCGCCTTCGAGGCCCGCCTGCGGGCCCTCGTCGAGGGCGGGTACCGCGCCGCGGCCACGGGCGGAGCGAGCCCGGGCCTGGCCGCGTTCCGCGAGCGCCTGGCCGCGGAGGCGCGGGCGCTGCTGCCCGAGCCGGACGCGCGGCTGTTCGAGCCGCACCGCGGGGGGCTGGAGAGCATGGGGCCGCTGGGCCGCTGGCTGGGCCACGGCGCGCGCCACCCGGCCCCGGCCGTGGCCTACTTCCGCCGCTTCGGCCGCTACCTCGTGCTCGGCCAGCGCGCGGACCAGCCCGTGGAGGCCATCCTGCTCGCGCTGGGCTACCTGGCGCCTTCGGCCCGCGTCGTGACGGGGGGCCGCGTGCACGCGCACGACAGCGCGGTGGGCTACCACCGCGTGCTGCGGGGCTGGCTGGACGCGCAGGGGGGCAGCCTGGCCGGCGCGTGCCTGCCCGACGGGCTCTGGCTGGACGCCGAGGCGGCGCTGGACGCCGAACACGACCTGCGCGCGGGGCTGACCCTCGAGCCGGCGCTCGCGGCGGCGCAGGCCGCGCTCCCGCCGCCCCCGCCCGAGGGGCGCGCGGGCGTGCTGGGCCTGTCCGACCCGGCGGGGGTGGGCACGCGCCTGGCCCTGCGGCACGTCGCCCGGCGCGGAGCCGAACGCTGGGGCTCGTTCCGCACGCTGTGGGCGCACGAGAACGGCCACGTGACCGACCTGCGCCGGCACCTGCCGCTGCTCTGGGGGCTGCCGGCCACGCTGGCCCTGCTCGGCTCCGTGGGCTTCTGCCCCCGGCGGATGGAGGCCGTGCTGGAGCGCCGGGCCCAGCTCACGGCCCTGGCCGAGGCCCCCGACCCCGCCGTGGCGCTGGCGGAGATGATCGCCCTCCTGCCCCAGTCGCAGGAACGCGAGCCCGAGGTGCATGCCGCCGGCTACCGGGACGCGCTGGCCCGGCTGGTCGGGCACGTGGCGGCGCGGCCCGACCTCTACCCCGCCATCGACCCCCGCGCGGGGGTGCTCGCCCAGCTGGACCGGCTCAGCGACGACGACCTGCGGCGCGCCGCGCGCGCCGTGCTCCGGGGGTCCTGAGGGGCGACGAGGCCGCCAGGGGAGGGGCCCGCCCCTGCGAGGGACCGGGTAGCCTGAGCCGGCGTGCCGTACCGGTCTGCCGGCCCCGCCCCGCCCCCCTTCGCCCGCCCGGCGTCCCGGAGGCCCGGCTGGGCGCCGGGCTGGGCGCTGCTGGCCTCCCTCGCGCTCGTGCCCGGCCTGCGGGCGGAGGATGCCGGCTCGCCCGACGGGGCTCCCGCCCCCGTGCTGGCCCAGGTGCAGGTGGATCCGAGCGGCCGCCTGACCCGCCTGCTGGCCGAGGCCGAGGAGGCCCTCGCCGCCGCTGCGCCCGCGCTCGCGCGCGCGAGGCTCTCGACGGCCCTGGCCGAGGGCCCCGACGGGCTGGTCCCCGCGCCCCGTGGGCTCGAGCCCGAGCCGGGGCTCTCCTGGCCCGTGCGCGACGCCGTGGAGCTGCTCGCGCCGCGGCTGCCCCCGGAGGAGCGCGCTCAGCTCGACGCCGCCCGCCGGGAGGCGCGCGAGCCCGAGCTCGTCGCGCGCGTGCGCCAGGGCGACGCCGAGGCGCTGGCCGCCCTCGCTCGAGCCCCGGCGATCAGCCCCGCGGCGCGGGAGGCCCTGCTGGCGCTGGCGGAGAGCGAGGCCGAGCGCGGGCGGCACGCCCGGGCCGCACGGCTGCTGCTGCGCTGGCTGCGCGCGTCGCCCGACGAGGCAGCCTCCATCCGGGCCCGCGTGGCCCTGCGCGCCGCCGACGGCTTCGCGCGCTCGGGCGACGTGCAGGGGCTGCGCCGCCTGCTGGCCTCGGCCGAGGGCGCCCTCGCCGCGCCCGTGACGGTGGGGGGCGCACCGTGGACGGTGAAGGAGCGCGCCGAGACGCACCTGCTGGCAGGGGCCGCCTCGCCCGACCCGGTGCCGTCCGCGCCGGCGCCGGCCC
>CAZPOZ010000505.1:0-2962 GCA_964588235.1 uncultured Planctomycetales bacterium | reverse complement strand
GGACTGACCGCACCACGGGCTGAACAGGCGCACGGCCAGGAGCTCGAGCGCCAGCACCGCCGCGCCCGCCAGGGCCGCGAGCAGCAGCAGCGGCGCGACCCCGCCCCCCGCGCCGGGCGCCGCCGACGACGTCCGGGCGGGGGGCGCGCCCGCCCCCCCACCCCGGACCGCGGCGGCGAGGGCGAGGCCGGCCGACGCCAGGGCCGCCGCCGTGAGCAGCAGGGTGCCTCGCGTCCCCAACGTCTGGAGCAGCACCAGCGGGGTGAACCAGCAGCCCGCCAACGCACCCAGGGTGCCCGCCGCCTGCACCCGTCCGGCCCCGGTCCCGCGGCCGCTGGGGTCGCTCAGGGCCACGAGCAGCGGCGAGGCCGCGCCCAGCGCCACCAGGGGCGGCAGGTGGAGCAGCGCCGTCGCCGCGAGGCTGCCCCCCAGGGCCAGGGGCAGCCCGTCGCCGCCCGGCAGGCCCGTGGGCGTGAGCGCGGCGCACAGGGCCGGCCCCGCCAGCGCCGCCGCTGCCGACCACAGGCCCCCCAGCAGCACGAGGGGGCCTGCCAGCCGCGGCCGCGCGCTCAGGCGCGGCGCGAGCGCGTTGCCCCCCGCCAGGCCCAGCAGCAGCAGCGCCAGCACCGCGGTCCAGACGTGCAGCGACTGACCGAAGGCCGGCGCCAGCTGACGCGCGCCGGCGAACTCGATGCCGGTCACCCCCGCCCCCAGCAGGACGGCCAGGCCCAGGGCCAGGGGGGGCCGCAGCGCCGGACGGTCGCCGAGGCCGGGCGCCGCCGGCGGGGCGGGCATGGTCCGCGCCGCCGCTACTTGCCCTCGCCTCCGCCCGCGCGCAGCTTCTCGAGCTCGCTGCGCGCCTCCGCGGCCGCGGACGTGGTCGGGTGCTCGGCCAGGACCTTCTCGAAGTACTTCGTGGCCGCCGCCGTGTTGCCGTCGGCCACCGCGCCCTTGCCCTTCTCCAGCAGGTCACGGGCGGCCTGCTCCTTCCCGGCGTCGGCCCCGGCGGGCGCGGGGGGCGCAGCCGACTTGGGCTTGGGCGGCGGGACGAACAGCCGCGGCGTGATGCCCGTGAAGAGCATCACGTAGTTCATGTTCTCCCGCACCTTGATCGGCTCCTGGTCGAACACGCGCCCCAGCTGGCGCTCGACCGTCTGCCGGAAGACCTCGCGCTCGTTGATCACCACGCGCACCTCGCGGCCCAGCGGGAGGATGGCGTCGTTGAGGAACACGGTCACGTCGAGGATCCCCTGCGCCTCGATGAGCACGGTGTTGGGGTTCTCCGCCGTGTCCACGACCTCCACCTTCAGCATGCGCTCGGCGGCGTTCCAGTCGGGCCCGATGATCATCCAGTGCGGCAGCACCTGCTGCGTGGTCTTCGCCCGCCACTGGAACGAACGGGGCAGCTGGCGGCGGCGCGCCTGCAGCCACGGCAGCACGCCCGCCTCGTCGCCGAGCTTCACGTCCGGATGCCCGGCGTCCTGCAGCAGCTTGAAGGTGGCCTCGCAGCCCACGACGTAGACGGGCACGTGGGCGTAGTTCACCAGCACTGCGGGGTCGATCTCCGGCGCGGCGACGGACGGCCGCCGGAACACGAGGCCGGCGAACAGGAACGGGTGCGCCGCCGCGACCGCCGAGGCGGTGTTGGCGTCGCCGTCCAGGCACAGGCGCTCGAAGTCCACGTGGTAGCGCTGGTAGAAGTCCCGCAGCTGCGAGAGGAAGAAGAGGAAGCGCACGTTGCCGCTGTCGAGGTAGTTGCCGCGCACCGCGACCGGCGCGAACAGGATCCACTTCTCGAACAGCTCCTTGTAGGCGCCCACCAGGGCGGGCGAGGAGGCGTAGCGACGGGCGAGCACCTCCTCGCCCGGGAACTTCTTGCCCGAGTAGTCGCGCTCCTCGATCAGCGACACCAGCGTCGGGAAGGGGTCGATCCGCGGCGTCTTGGTCAGGTTGGCCTCGACGTGGTCCTTCTTGGGCACGGAGAAGGCCAGACGCAGCTTGTCGCCGCGGGAGACGCTCACGGCGAGCTTGCCCTCGGTCACCTCGGTGCCGGCCTCCTCCTTCTGCCACTTCCGGTCGCGGTAGTCGCGGTCGAAGGGGCGGCCCTGGTAGGCGATCTCCCGCAGGTCCTGCAGGTTGGCGAGCATGTCCCGGCCGGCGGCGGCCATGCGGGCGATGACGGCGCGCACCGCCTCACGGCCGTTGAAGGGGTCGTCCTCGAGCTGCAGGTAGACCCGGGCGGCCTTGGCCAGCTCGGCGCGGACCTTGGGCTCGAGCGGCGGCAGCGGCGCGGACGCTTCGGGCTCGTCGGCCTGCGAGGGACGCGCGATCAGCAGCCCGAGCAGGCCCAGGGCCGGGAGCAGCCTGCGCAGGGTCGACACGGTTCGCATCAGCGGGGCTCCAGGCGGTGACGGCCGGCGGAGCGGCCATTGTAGGGCCAGCCGGGGCGGCGCCTCAAAGCCCTCAACGCCGGTCCGGGCGGTGCAGGGTGCGCCACGCCCGGTCCGACAGGGCCCGGTAGAGCAGGTGCGGTCGTCCGGTTACCAGCGCGGCGCGCGCGGCCCGCTCCAGGAACTCGCGCGACTCCCGGTCCCGCCCCTCCCGCCAGCGCGCGCGGGCCAGGTTCTGCAACGCGGAGAGCTGCCCCGGATCGGCCTCGAGGGCCCGCAGGAACAGCCCCTCGGCCCGCGGCCCCTCGCCCGCGGCCAGCGCCGCCAGGCCGAAGTCGTTGAGCAGCAGGGCGTCCTCCGGCGCCTCCTCGGCGGCGCGCTCGAAGGCCCGGAGCGCCTCCTCGGCGCCGTCGTGGAGCTTGAGCGTGTTGCCCAGGTTCGCCCAGGCCAGCGCGTCCCCGGGACGCTCGCGCAGCAGGTCGCGCTGCAACGCCACCGAGCGCTCCACGGGCCCCCGGTCGGGGTAGGCCTGCCAGGCCCGGGCCAGCTCGGCCTGGGCCTCGGCGAGCAGG
>CAZPOZ010000504.1:0-2967 GCA_964588235.1 uncultured Planctomycetales bacterium | reverse complement strand
CCGTGCTGCTGGGGCTCCCGCAGCCCGGCGGCCCGGCGGTGAGCCGCCTGGCCGAGGGCGGGAACCCGCGGGCCGTCGCCTTCCCGCGCGCGCGCCTGCCCGGCGGCGGGCTCGACGTCTCGTTCTCGGGCCTCAAGACCGCCGTGCTCTACGCCCTCAAGGGCGTGGGCGGACGCCGCGACGGGCCCGACCGCCCGGACCTCGCCGTGTCGCGGGCCGACGTGGCGGCCTCGTTCGAGCAGGCGGTGGTGGACGTGCTGGTCGAGCGCTCGCTGAGGGCGGCGGCGGAGGAGGGCGTGCGCGACCTCGTCGTGGGGGGCGGGGTGGCGGCCAACCGCGTGCTCCGGCGCGACCTCGTGGAGCGGGCGCCCGCGGGCCTGCGCGTGCGCTTCCCCTCGATGGCCCTGTGCGCCGACAACGGCGCCATGATCGCCGTGCGCGGCGGCGAGCTGCTGGCCCTGGGCCGGACGGACGGCCTGGATCTGGACGTCGTGCCCACGACCTGAGCCGCGCCCGGGGCGGCGGGCGAGCCCGCGCCCGGCCGCCGGCGCGTACGATGCGCCCATGGCGCCCACGGACCCCCGCCGCCTGCGGCTCGTCCTCGGGTCGGCGCTGCTCGCGGCGTGGGCCGCCGTCGGGGCGGGGACGGCGGTCCCCGGGCTCGGCGCGTTGCGCGCCGAGGAGGGCGTCGCCTGCCGGCACTGGGCCGTGCTGCTGGCCGAGGACGCCGGGCAGCACCGCGTCTACGACGGGCTGCGCAAGGGCCTGGAGGCCGCCCAGCTCGAGCGGGTCTGCCTGCGCGACGCCGCCGACGCGCCCGAGGCCTTCGAGGCCCTCGTGGCCTGGCACCGCGCGCGGCCCGCGCCCGCGCCGCTGCTGTTCGCCATCGGCGGGCGGGCCGCCTCGAGGCTGCTCGACGCCGGGTTCCAGGGGCCCGGCGTCGTCGTCACGACCCGGGTGGAAGCCGGCGGGTTGCCGTTGGCCCCGCCGCCGCCCCTGCCGGCCGGCGTGCTGGGCGTGCGGGCCGCGCTCGCCGCCGAGGCGCTGGGGGCCGCGCTGCGCGGAGCCCTGAGCCTGCCTCCCGAGGCGCAGCCGGCCGTGGCGCTGGCTGCGCAGGCCGCGCCCCGGCTCCCGGAGGAGCCCCTGGCCCGGTTCGCCCGGGCCGCGGGCCTCAGGCTCGTGGAGCCCGGAGCGGTCCCCGCGCCCCGGGCCCTGCTGCACCTGCGGCTGGGCCTGGGCGAGACCCTGCTGCCCTTCGAGCAGGCCCGGGACCTGGCCCGGGCGATCCCGGCCCTGCTGGTGGCCGACGACCCCGCCCGCTTCGGCCCCGCGGGCGCGGGCCTGCTGCTGGTGCCCGACGCCCGCCGTCTGGGCCGCACGGCGGCCGAGGCCGCGCGGCGCCTGGCCCGGGGCGAGGTCCCGGGAGGGGAGGAGCTCCCCGTGCGCACGCTCGAGGTCTGGTTCGACCTGGACGCGGCGCGCGGGCAGGGCGTGGACCCGCCGCTGGCCTTCCTGGCCGGGGTGGACGTGCTGCGCGCCCGGCGGGCCGGCTCCACGGGGTCGGCGCGCTGATGCGCTCGCTGGTCCTGCGCACGCTGCTGCTCGTGGGGGGCGTGGTCGTGCTGCTGGGGGCGGCCGTGGTGGCCTGGATCACCGCCGGCGACCGGGCCGAAGCGCGGGCGGCCGCGCGGGCCGAGCAGCAGGCCGCCGAGGACGAGGCCCGCGACCTGGCCCGCGGGCTGCTCCAGACCTCGCAGGGGGTGAGCCAGGCGCTCGTCGAGGGCGCGGCGCGACGCCTCGTGCGCTGGATCGAGGAGGAGCCGCTGGCCCTGTACCGCGACGCGGCCGACCCGGGGCGCATCGACGTGCGCGCGATCCGCGACGCGCTGACCGCCGAGGTGCGCCAGCGGGGACGGGCCGAGAGCGAGCACGCCGCGCTGCTGGTCGCCGTGCTCGGGGAGACGGCCTCGGCGCGCATCGACCGCGTGGCCGCGGCGGCGCGCGAGGCGGCCGAACGCCGGGCCGAGGCCTCCTCGGCCGAGCGCCGGGCGCGTCTGGCCGCGCGGCTGGCGCTGCTGCTCCTGGGCCTGGCCCTCGTGCTGGGGCTCGTGCTCGTCGTCTCGGTGGTCAACCCCGTGCGCCGGCTCCAGGCCGGCGTGCGGCGCATCGCCGGGGGCGACCTGAGCACGCCGCTCCCGGCCCCCGCCGGCGGGGCGGCCGAGCTCGAGGGCCTGAGCCTGGACGTGGAGCGCATGCGCGGGCAGATGCTCGCCGCCACCAGCGGCCTGGAGGCCGAGGTGGCGCGCAAGACCGAGCACCTCTCCCGGGCCCTGGCGGAGCGCACGCGGGCGCTGGAGGAGCTGGAGACCACGAAGGACCGCCTCGTCCAGGCGGCGAAGATGGCCGGGCTGGGGACCCTGGCCGGCGGGGTGGCGCACGAGTTCAACAACCTGCTCGGCGGCATCCTCGCCAGCGTGGAGAACGCGCGGGCCGGGACGAGCGACGCCTCCGTGCGCGAGGACCTGGATCTGGCCACGCGTACCGCGCGCCGGGCCGGCACGCTCGTGGCCGCGCTCCTCGGGGTCGCCCGCCCCGGCCAGCGCGCGCTGGTCCCCGTGGACCTGGCCGCCGTGACCGCCGACGCGCTCGAGGCGGCGCGGCCCCTGGCCGCGCAACGCCGCGTGACCCTCAGGCACCTCCGCGACGGCCCGGTCGTCGTGACCGGCGACGACGGGCAGCTGCACCAGGTGGCGCTCAACCTGGTGACGAACGCGCTCCAGGCCGCCCCGGAGGGGGGGCAGGTGACCGTGACCACGGCCGTGCGCGGCCGCAGCGGCGTGCTCGAGGTGCTCGACGACGGCCCCGGCATCGCGCCCGAGGCGCGCGAGCGGCTCTTCGAGCCCTTCTTCACGACGCGCGAGCGGGGCACGGGCCTGGGCCTGTTCGTCTCCTACGGCATCGTCGAGC
>CAZPOZ010000503.1:0-2978 GCA_964588235.1 uncultured Planctomycetales bacterium | reverse complement strand
GATGCAAGCCCCCATGCATGAGGAGAACGCCGCCGTGGTGGCCGCGTTGCTGACTGAGAACCAGGGCCTTGCGGCCGAGGAGGCCTTTGACGCCCCGCCCCACGCCGACGCCGACGGCGGCTACGCGTGCGTGATCAGGCGCGCGCCCCGGGGGGACGGCCCGGGCGGCGGCTGAGGCGGGGGTCGGGACTTGCCCAGTTTGTGCGAACCGGCGTGCAGCCCGGGCGTCAGACTCACGTGGGTCCGTGGCCGGAGGGACTGCCGTGCGCAACTTGGGCCGACTCGCGATGGCGCTCGCGCTGTGGAGCGCGCTGGTGGTCGGGGAGCGGGCGACGAGGGCCTGGGCCGAGGACCCCCCGCCGCGCGATCCCCCGGGCACCTACGCCGGCCGGGACGCGGCCTGGTGGGTGGGCGAGCTGCGCGGAGCGGGCACGCAGAAGGTGGCCTACGAGGCGCTCAAGGTGATCGGGCCCGCGGCCATCCCGGCGATCGCCGGCGTGCTCAACCACCCGGACCCGGCTCTCCGGGGCAACGCCCTCGGTCTGCTGCGCGACATCGCCGCCGAGCTGCGGCCGGCGCTCGAGGCGCTCGGCCAAGCGCTGGCGCTGGGAGGAGATGCCCAGCGTGAGCAGGGCCTGCTGGAGGTGATCGGGCGCCTCGGAGGCGACGGCGCCCCCTTGGCCGAGCAGGTGGCGGCCAGACTCTCGTCCGGCGCTGCCCATCTGCGCGGAGTGGCGCTCGCGACCTTGGAGCGGATCGGCGACGACACCGGAGCGAGCGTGCCGGCGCTGAGGACCCTGGTGCGCGAAGCCGACGACGCCACCGTCGCAGCCGCGCTGCGGGTGCTGACGCGGCTGGGCTCGAAGGCCGCGCCGGCCGTGTCCGATGCCGTGGCTTTACTCGCCCCCGGCCTGAACCGGCCCGTGCCGGCAGGCGGAACCTACCGGCGTGGACGCCCACGCCAGCCGGAGGCTGAGGCCATCGCGCTGCTCGCGGTCGTGGGCCCCGTGGGGGCCGAGGCCCACGCCGCCCTGGCCGCGCTGGCGGTCTCCGACGAGCAGGGCCTGGCCAGCGCCGCGGCGCAGGCCTTGGCCAGCGTCGCGCAGGTGGAACCCGCCGCCGCCGAGATGCTGGTGACGCTCCTCTCCGACCCGCGGGCCTCGGCCCAGCGCGTGGCGGTCGCGGCCCTCGCGCGCCTCCAACCGCTCCCCCCGAGCGCGCTCACGGCCCTGGTGCGCCTGCTGGGCGAGGGGCCCGCCGATGTGGCGAGCCAGGCGGCCCAGCTGCTGGTGGAGGCGCAGGTGGACCCCGAGGTGTTCCTGGCCCCGCTGCTGGCGTTGATGGAGCAGGCCCCGCGCGACGGCCGTCTGCACGAGGTGCTCTTCCGCCTGGCGGAGCGCTCGCCCGAGGCCCTGGTGCAAGCGATCCCCCCCGACCTTCCGGCACCCAGCGCGGCGCTCGTGCAGGTGCTGCAGCAGCAGGCTGGCCGCATCGCGCGCTCGCCCGCCCGGGGCCTGGCGTTGGACCGCCTCGTGGGCTGGCTCTCCGCGGTGTCCTCCGAGCAGGACCTGCGCGCCGCGGCCATCGAACCGCTGGTGCTGATCGCCGGGGACGGCGTCGACCTGGTGCGCAGGCTTGAACCCCTGCTCGCCGGCACCCACGCGCTCCGCAGCCGCGTGGCCGGCCAGGTGCTCGGGCGGCTGCCGGGGGCGCGGGGCATGCTCCTCAGCTGGCTGGGCGGCTCCGACGTGGGCCGGCGTCGTTCGGCGCTCCGTGCGTTCAGCGCAGGTCTGGAGCCGCTCTCGGCGGAGGAAGACGCCGGCGTACGCGCGCTGCTCGAAGCCCCCGAGGCCGACCTGCGCGCCGACGCCGCGACCCTGTTGATCGGACCCCGCGGCGGCCTGCGGCCCGTCTTCGCGCGGCCCGAGGCGGAGCGCGTGCTGCTTGCCCGCGTCCTCGTCGAGCTGCTCGGCTCCCCCATGCCCGGCCGGCGCGTGATGGCAGTCACCTCGCTCAGCGCCCTGGGGCTGCCATGCGCCGCCGCGGTGGACCCGCTCATCGCCCTGCTCGCCGACGACGACCCGGCCCTGGATCCGGAGCTGGTCGCGGGCGCCTTGACCCGGGTGGTGGGCAGCGACACCCGCGCCTTGCGCAGCCAGCTGCTGTCCCGGCTCGACCCGACGGGATCCGAGCTCGTGCGCGCCGGGGCCGCGCTGGCCCTCGCCACGCTGAACGAGGAGTTGGCCGCGGTCGAGGTCGCGCTTCCCGACCTCCTGCGGGCCGGCCCGTGGCCGGCGCGCTGGCGCGCGCTGGGCGCCGTGCGCCGCCTGGGCGCCCGCGGCGCAGTCTTCGAAGCCGACGTGCGCGCCCTGGTCGCCTACCCGCACCACACCGTCGCGGGCGAGGCTTGCCGCGCGCTGGCCACGGTGGCGCCCACCTCCGACGCGGCGCGCCGCGCCCTCGCGGCGCTGGCCGCCGATCGCAGCAAGGCCTGGCGGGCGGTGGCCATCCAGCCCCTGAGCGCGTTCGGCGGGGCCGCCACGCAGGACCTGCTCGAACTGCGCAAGGACCCCGAGCTGCGAGCGCACGTGCTCAACGCCCTGCGCGAGATGGGGCCGGTCGCCCACGACGCGCTGCCGACGCTCGAAGAGGATCTGCGCGCGTCGCCCGGCGACGCAATGCTACGCTCCCTGGTCGAGGCGCTGAGGCGCTGAGCATGGCAGGCCCCGTAGGCGAGGGTGGATCATGAAGATGTTGCTGCTGTCGGCGTCGCTCATCCTCCTGGCGGGGAGCGCCGGGTTCGGGGAGGGCAGGACCTACCCCAAGGCCAAGGTCAGCTTCGCTGACTTCAAGGGGCTGGTGGCGGAGGTGGAGGCCCACCGCGCCAGCCGCCTCGTCGATCTCGACACGTTTCTCAAGCTGAGCCGGGAGGAGGGCGCCATCCTCCTCGACTCCCGTTCGGCCTTCCGGTTCGACCG
>CAZPOZ010000502.1:0-2988 GCA_964588235.1 uncultured Planctomycetales bacterium | reverse complement strand
CGTGCCGTCGTTCGACCGCAGCAACCTGGACGGGTTCGCGGTGCGCGCCGCCGACGCCGTCGGCGCCGAGGACGAGCGCCCCCGCCGCCTGGCGCTGGTGGGCCCCGCGCTCGTGCCCGGCGCCCTTCCCGAGCGCGACGTCGGGCCCGGCCAGGCGCAGCCGCTGGCCACGGGCGCGCAGCTGCCCCGGGGGGCCGACGCGGTCGTGCCCGTGGAGCACACCGACCCCGTGGAGCGCGCGCCGGCGCCGGACGCGCCCGCGGTCTGGGTCCGCCGGCCCGTCGTCCCGGGCACGGCCATCGCCGCCGCCGGCAGCGACGTGGCGCGGGGCGAGACGCTGCTGCGCGCCGGCACGCCGCTGACGTCGCGCGAGACGGGCACCCTGGCCGCCTGCGGGATCGAGCGTCTGGAGGTGGTCGCCCGGCCGCGCGTGGCGATCCTCTCCACGGGGGGCGAGCTGGTGCCGCCCGGGGTGCCCGCGGGGCCCGGGCAGGTCCACGACGCCAACGGGCGCCTGCTGGCCGACGCCGTGCGCGAGCAGGGAGGCGCGCCGCGCCTGCTGGGGATCGTCCCGGACGAGCGCGCCGCGCTCGAGCAGGCGCTCCGCGCGGCGCTTCAGGGCTCCGACCTCGTCCTCGTCTCGGGCGGCACGAGCAAGGGCGGCGGCGACCTCGTGCCCGGCGTCGTGGCGGCGCTGGGCCCGCCGGGGCTCGTGGTGCACGGCGTGGACCTCAAGCCGGGCAAGCCGCTGGGGCTGGCCGTCTGCGCGGGCGTGCCCGTGGCCCTGCTGCCCGGCTTCCCCACGAGCGCCCTGTTCACCTTCCACGAGGTCGTGGCGCCGCTGCTGCGCGCGCTCTCGGGGGTGCGGGGCGCACAGGCGGGGCGCGTGACGGCACGCCTGGCGCGGCGCCTGCCGGCCGAGCGCGGGCGCACGGAGTACCTGCTGGTGAACCTCGTGGAGCGCGGCCCCCTCGAGGCGCCCGCCGGCGGGCCCCGCTGGGTGGCGCACCCGATGGGCAAGGGCTCGGGCAGCGTGACGGCCTTCGCGCGCGCCGACGGCTTCGTGCGCATCCCGGGCTCGGTCGAGCAGCTCCCCGAGGGCGAAGAGGTCGAGGTGATCCTCCTGGGCCGCGAGGTGACGCCGGCCGACCTGGTGGTGGTGGGCAGCCACTGCGTGGGCCTGGACGTGCTGCTGGGCGCGCTGGCGGCGCAGGGCCTGTCGGGCAAGACCCTGGCCGTGGGCTCCACGGCCGGGCTCGAGGCGGCGCGGCGGAGCGAGTGCGACGTGGCGCCCGTGCACCTGCTCGACGCCGTCAGCGGCCGGTACAACGCGCCCTTCGTCCCGCCGGGCGTGACCCTCGAGCCGGGCTACCGGCGCAGGCAGGCGGTCTGCTTCCGGCCCGGCGACCCGCGCTTCGCGGCCCGCCCCCTCGGCGAGGCGCTGGCGGCGGCCCTGGCCGACCCGGCCTGCCGCGTGCAGAGCCGCAACCGCGGCTCGGGCACGCGCGTGCTGCTCGACCGGCTGCTGGCCGGCGCGCGCCCCCCGGGCGTGGAGAGCGAGTCCACGAGCCACCACGCGGTGGCCGCGGCCGTGGCGCAGGGCCGCGCCGACTGGGGCGTGTGCCTGGAGGGGGTGGCGCGCGGCGCGGGGCTCTCCACGCTGTTCGTGGCCGACGAGTCCTACGACTTCCTCGTGCCCACGGCGCGGCGGGGGCGCCCGGCCGTGCGCGCCTTCCTGGCGGCGCTGGAGGAGCCCGGGGTGCTCGACCGGCTCCGCCGGCTCGGGTTCGCGCGCCCATGACCGCCGCGGCGCGCGCTGCCCGGGCCGGCGCCGGGGCCGTCGTGCTGGCCGGCGGCCTGAGCACGCGCATGGGGCGCGACAAGGCCACGCTGGAGCTCGGCGGCGAGGCGCTGCTCGGGCGGGTGGTGCGTCGGCTGGCCCAGGCCTGCGGGGAGGTCGTGCTCGTGGCGCGGCGCGGGCAGGCGCTGCCGGAGCCGGGTCCGCTGCCCCCCGGCGTGCGGGTGCGCGTGGCGCACGACGAGGTCGAAGGGCAGGGCCCGCTGGCGGCGCTCGCGGCGGGCCTCGCGGCGCTCGAGGCGCCCGTGGCCTACGCCACGTCCTGCGACGCGCCGCTCGTCACGCCCGCCTTCGTGGGCGCGGTGCTCGAAGCGCTCGGGGACGCGGCGGCGGCGGTGCCCTTCGTGCAGGGGCGCCACCACCCCCTGGCGGCCGCCTACCGGCGGGAAGCCGTGCTGCCGGAGGCCCGCGCGCTGCTGGCGGCCGGCCGGCGCCGGCCGGTGTTCCTGCTCGAGCGCCTGCCGCACGTCGAGGTGGACGAGGCGGCGCTGCGCGCGGTGGATCCCGCGCTCGAGGCCCTCGAGGCCTGCAACACGCCCGAAGAGCTCGAGGGCGCGCGGGCGCGCCTGGAGGCGCGCCGCGTGACCTTCGAGCTGTACGGCATCGCCGCCCAGCGCGCGGCGCGCCCCGAGGTAGCGGCCGAGGGCCGCACCCTGGAGGAGGCCCTGCTCGACCTCGAGTCCCGCGTGCCCGCCCTGGCCGGCGAGGTGCTCGCGCGCGGGCGCCTGGCGCCGCACTGGACGGCGTCGCTGGACGGGCGCCGCTTCACGGAGGCGGCGACGACCCCGCTGCGCCCGGGCGCCCGCGTGCTGCTGCTCTCCTCCCTCGCCGGCGGCTGAGCCCAACGCCACCACGATCGGCCGCGCGAGGCGCGAACGGCGCGCTGGAGCCGAGCGCGCCCCTCCGCGCGACCTGCGACGCCCTCCCTCAGGGCATGTAGGGCGCGAGCGCGCGCCACTCCTCGGCGAAGGCCTCGGGGTCGGCCACGGTGGCGCGCAGCGCGGCCTCGAAGTGGCGCGCGAGCCGCTCCCGGGCGCGGAAGCGCTTGAGGTCGAGGTTGTCCCGGCTGATCCCGAGGCGGGCGGCCAGGTCGCGGCGGCCCTCGCCGCCGGTGAGCACCAGGTCGTCCA
>CAZPOZ010000501.1:0-2993 GCA_964588235.1 uncultured Planctomycetales bacterium | reverse complement strand
GGCCCGCATCGGCTCGTTGCGTAGGCCGGCGCGTGCCAGCGCCGCCGCAAGCGGCCGCTGGGGGCGGCCTCGCCGCTGCGGGCCTTCCACGGCGCCCCGCTTGCGGGGCGCACAGGAGGAGGGCCATCCAGCGCCCCGGTGTGCCCTGATTCAGGCTCCAGAGAGCGAAGTAGGGCACGGCCCGAACGGGGGCGGCCCGGGCGATCAGGGGACGGCGCCCCGGACGGAGCGGGCGCCGGGCAGGCCTGCGCGAGACGGCTTGTCCGGCGCGGGACAAAGTGTCCCTGGGGGGGCGAAGCGGGGGTCCGGGACCCATCGACGCCCCAACTAGTTACTCGCAATGGAGTTACGAGATTGATGCCTCCGGGGCGCCGATTGGCCCCGTCCTTGCGAAACGGGCCCTCAGCCAACGGGGCGCGCACTCACGCCGCCCCGACCCACACGAGGAGCCTTGTCATGCGTCGCTCGAAGCTGTCCCACCCCCTGCCCCTGGCGCTGGCCGCGATGCTGGCCAGCACGCTTTCGTTGACGGCGTGCGGAGGCGGTGGCTCGTCCGGAGGTGGAAGCGAGTCCACCACGTTCACGGGTCCCGCTCCCACGACGCCCCCCGCGCCCCCTGCGACGCCCCCCACGGGCGGAGGCACGCCTCCGCCGTCGGGCGGCGGCGGGCAGGGCACGGAGGGTGATCCCGTCACGCCGCCTCCGGGCGGCCCCCAGCAGCCCGTGGTCCCCGGCCCGGCGGCCGGCCCGACGGTGCTCGCCACGCTCCCGGGCGCCCGCGCCCTGGCCACGGTCACGGGTGACGGCACGCTGTACGCCGTGGACGGCCAGGGCGGCCTGTGGCGCAAGGGCGCCGACGAGGAGCACGCCCAGCCCCTGTACGCGCTGGGCCTGCCCAACGTCGAGGGGCTGGCCTACGCGGCTGCCGGCAACCAGATCTTCCTGACGCTGAACGGCTCGCAGCTCGGGCGCTTCCGCCTGGACGACCTCAGCTTCGTCGCCGTCGGCGCGTTCCCGGGCTACGTCGGGGTGCGCGGGCTCGAGGTGGACGCCCAGTCCGGCCGGCTCTACGGCGTGGACGGGCCCACCCGCACCCTGCTCGAGATCGACCCGGCCACGGCCGCGGTGACGGCGATCGGCACGCTGCCTTCCGCGTACGCCGACGTGCAGGGGCTGGCGATGGACCCCCTGGGCCGCGTGCTCTACGCCACGGACCTGGCCACGGGCCGCCTGCTCGAGATCGACCCGACCGACGCCTCCGTGGTGGAGCGCACGCGCCTGCCGCGCGTCGCCCTGGCGGGGCTGGGCTACGTCGTGACGGGAGACCGCTTCCTGGCGGTGGACTCCGACACGGGCGAAGTGCTCGCGTGGGACGCCAAGGGCCACGACCTCCTGCTCTCGACGGTCGCGGGCCTGGACTACGACGCCCCGGGCCGCCGCCTGCTCGGCGTGCACCAGGGTCAGGCGATGCTCGTCTCCATCGACCCGGTCTCGGGTTGGAAGTCGTGGATCGGCTGGACGGGCGTCGGCGGCCTGGAGTCGCTGGCGGTGGACGGGACCTCGGGCTTCGCCTACGCGGTGGACGCCGGGCGCAAGGTGCTCGTGCGGCTGCAGCTCTCCGACGGGCGCGGCACGGACGTGGGCCCGCTGAGCGGCGCGCTCGGCTCGACGAGCGACGTGGCCGGGATGGCCTTCGACGCCGCCGCCGGCGTGCTCTACGGCATCGACGCCTCCTCCGGCTCGATCGTGCGCATCAGCACGGCGAACGGCTCGGCCACCGTGGCCGCCTCGCTGGGCCTGACCGGCGTGCGTAGCCTCGCCTTCGAGCCCGGCCGCCGCCTGCTGCACGCCTTCGACGACGCGACCCGCACGCACCTGCGCATCGACCCCGTGGGGTTCAGCGTTGTGCAGGAGCCGGTGCCCGGGTTCGGCCCGATGGGCGGCCTGGCCTTCGACTCCGAGCGTGGCATCCTCTGGGGCACCGACCTGCCGACCGCGAGCCTGGTGCGCGTGTGGCAGGAGCCGGCGGCGCCCAGCCTGGGCTACGACGACGTGACCGCCCTGACCCAGGTGGGCGCGCAGCTGGTGGGCTTCGACGCGGCGACCGACTCGCTGATCACGGTGGACCCGGTCACCGGCGCGGGCAGCCCGCTGGCCTCGCTGCCCGCCTTCGACCTCGAGGCGCTCACGGTGCACCCGGTCAGCGGCCAGATGCTGGCCAGCGACGTGCGCACGGGCACCCTGGTGCGCGTCGAGCCCGGCTCGGGCCAGGTGAGCCTGGTGGGCGCGCTCGGCTACGCCGACGTGCGCGGCCTGGCCTTCGACCCGGCCAGCGGCGTGCTCTACGGCGTGGACCGCGCGACCCGCTCGCTGATCGCGATCAACCCCGACACGGGCGCCGCGACCTTCCGCATGGACCTGAGCGCCAGCGGGCTCAACGACCTCCAGGACCTGGTGTTCGACCCGGCCACCCAGCGCCTGATCGCGGTGGACGCGAGCCTGCGGTTGCTGGTCGAGATCGATCCCGCCGCGACCACCGTGCAGGAGATCGGCGTGATCGAGCCGGCCGACGTGCGCGCCCTGGTGCTCGAGAGCCCGGGCGTGCTGGCGGCCATCGACCGGGCGACCGACCGCCTGATCCGGCTGGACCGCTTCTCGGGGGCGACCCTCCCCTGAGGCTCTCGCGGGGCCGCCGCCCTCCGGCGGCCCCGCTCCTCGTGTTCCGGAGGGGTGGCTCCCCTCCGGCGGGGCCGAAGGCGCGCGGCGCCTTCGGCCCCGTGTCGTTTCCGGGCCGCCCCCGCGCACGGCGGCTACGCGCCCTCCTCCTCCGCCCCGAGCCGCCGGTTGAGGGTCTTGCGGTGCACGCCCAGGATGTCGGCCGCCCGCCCCCGGTCGCCGCCCACGGCGCCGAGCACGCGGTGGATGTGCGCCCGCTCCACCTCCGCCAGCGTGGGCAGCGTGGCCGGGTCCGCCGGCAGGGCGGCGACCTCGGG
>CAZPOZ010000500.1:0-2995 GCA_964588235.1 uncultured Planctomycetales bacterium | reverse complement strand
GTCGTTGCGCTTGAGCTGCTCGACGGCGTCGAGCAGCTCCTGCGTGGTGAGGCCGAACTTCGCCTCGGCGCCGCCCGACTTCTCCCACTTGCCCGACCCGCGCGCCCGCAGGCGGATGCGCACGCCCAGGAACGGCTTCACGCCGGCCTCCTGGGAGACCCGCTGGATCAGCGCGATCTCCTGCGGCTTCTCGACGATCAGGAAGACCTTGCGCCCCAAGGCGACGCCGCGCAGGGCGAGCCGCACGTAGGCCGCGTCCTTGTACCCGTTGCAGATGATGACCGCGTCGGGGTGCAGGCGGTGGCTCAGGGCGATGGCCAGCTCGGCCTTGCTGCCCGCCTCCAGGCCCATGCCCAGGGGACGCCCGGCCTCGATCAGCGGGTCGAGCACCTCGCGCTGCTGGTTCACCTTGATGGGGAACACCCCCCGGTAGGCCCCCCCGTAGTTGAACTCGGCGATCGCCTTGCCGAAGGCGCCGAACAGCTCCTGCACCCGGTTGGCGAGGATCTGCGGGAAGCGCAGCAGGACCGGGAAGCGCAGCTTGCGGGCCTTGAGCCGCGGCACGAGCGAGAACAGATCCACGGTGGCGTCGTCGCGGTTGGGGCGCACCACGAGGTGGCCGCGCGGGCTCACGTCGAAGTAGCCGCTCCCCCACCCGTCGATGCCGTAGAGCCGGGCAGCGTCGCGGACCGTGAACGTCATGCGGGACCCTCCCGCCGCCGCGGAGGCGCGGCCGGCGCGCCCCAAGGTTCCACGCGCCGGGGACGGTGGAAGAAAAGACGCCGGTGCGGAGCGCGGGCCCGACCCCGGCGGAAGGCGCGCCACGCGCGCCGCGCGCGCCGCGCGTCGCCCCTCCGGGTGGCGTTGCCCGTCAGCGCGCGGGCGCCGACCCGGGCGGCGACGGTCGAGGCGCGGGCGCGGGCTCGCCCGAGAGCGAGGTGGGGCGGTAGACCGTGCCCGGCCGGCGCCGCACGACGGCGGTGGACACGAGCCGGTCGCCCTCGACGAGCGCGTCCACGACCCCCTGGCCCTCCACGATCCGGCCGAACACGCTCACCTGCCCGTCCAGGTGCCGCGCCGTGCCCGTCACGAGGAAGAACTGGCTGCCCTCGCCGTCGCGGTCGTGGCTGGCCATGAGCACGGTCCCGCGCCAAGCGCCCCGGCGACGCTCCTTCGTGCCGGGTTCCGTGGCCAGGGCGTATCCGGGCCCCCCCACCCCGGCCCAGCGGGGGTCGGCGCCCTCCTTCGTGAAGGGATCGCCCCCCTGGAGGCCGAAGAAGGGCACGTTGCGGTGGAAGGCCGTGCCGTCGTAGAAGCCGTGCTCGCAGAGCCAGACGAAGTTCCTCACCGTGTTGGGGGCGTCGTCCTCGAACAGCTCGAGCACGACGTCGCCCCGCGTGGTCGTGAGCCGCACGCGGGGCTGGTCGCCCCGGGCGTCCTCGCCCTTGCGCAGCAGCTGCTCCTGGGCCCAGTCGACGGGGGCGCGGCGGGCCCGCTCGAGGTTGAACGTGGCCTCGGCGTCGTGCGGGTAGCGCCGGGCGAGCGGCTCCAGGTGCGCCACCGCCTCCTGGAAGTCGCCGCGCTTGTAGAGCAGCAGCCCTCGCGCCAGGGAGAGGCCCTCCCGCGCGTAGGGACCCTGTGCCGCGCGCAGCTCGGCCGCCAGCCGCGACGAGGCGGCGTCGTAGTCGCTCGGCTCGGAGGGCAGGCCCTCGGCGAAGGCCCGCGCCAGGAGCTTCACGTGCAGCTCGAAGGCCGCCTCGCGGCAACCGGGCATGACCGCGAGCGCCTCCCGGTAGCAGCGCTCGGCCTGCTCCACGTCGCCCAGGCTGATCCGCAGCTGCCCCTCGACCCAGCGCAGGTAGGGCAGCAGGTCGGGCCGTCGCGCCTCGATGCCCCGCAGCGGCGCGAGCAGGTGACGCTCCACGTGCTCGCGCGCCGCAGCGCTCCCCCCCGGGGGCACGCCGGCCACCTGGCCCTGCTGGAACTCGCGCCAGAGGGCGACGCGCCCGGCGTCGAGGGCGTCCTCGGCCAGCAGGGGCGCGGCCTCGGGCGGCTCGCCGGCGCTCCAGGCGTCCGCGGCAGGCGCCAGCAGCGCCCAGCCTGCGGGCGCGGCCAGGAGCGCGCCGGCGGGGGCGGCCGAGCCGACGTTGTTCGTGCGGCTGTCGATCGCCAGCGCCAGGCGCAGGCGCCCGGCGGGGGCGACCGCGCCCAGGTCCGCCAGCGGGACCGCCAGCTCCAGCGACCAGCGGCCGCTCGAGCGCGTGTCGGCCTGCGCCCGGGCCCGCACCTCGGCGCGCGTCAGACCGGCGGGCGAGCGGACGCTGAGCCGGGGGCCGCGCAGCTCGAGCGGCGCGTAGACCACGCCCACGGCCCCGGCCGCCGACCCCAGCCCCTCGGGCCCCGCCAGGAGCCGCAGCCCCATGCCCATGCCCGGGTCCTCGTCCAGGTGCAGCCCGATCCACAGCAGGCCCGCCTGGTGCAGCAGGCGCACCTGCGGCTCGAGCCGCACCCGCTGCGCGCCCGGCGGGGGCGGCGGCACGTCGAGCGGGTCGGCGCTCAGCGTCAGCGCGCCGCTCCACGCGGGCTCCTCGGGCTTCCCGTCCAGCACGAGCCCGTGGCCGGCCGGCACGCCCAGCGGAGCCGGGGCGGCGCCCGCAGGGGCAGGCGCACCGGCGGGCTCCTCGGCCGCCAGCGGGCCCCGCTCCGCGCCCAGGGCGAGCAGCAGGGCGAGCCCGACGGCGGGCAGCGGGGCGCGCCGCGTGGGCGCGGGGCCGGGGAGCAGGGCGGGCAGGCGGCGCATGTCGGACTCCGTCCTCGCCGGGTCGAGCAGGGACCTCGGGTTCGGGCCGCCGGTCGGGCCCGGGAGGGGCGGCCCCGCGGGCCCGAGCCCGGCCGGCCCAGCGAAGGGCGATTAGAGCAGAGAGCGCACGGCCCACAGCGTCGCGCCCGCGGCCGCGGCGCAGGGCAGGTTGTCGTCGGGCGGCACGCGCACGAG
>CAZPOZ010000499.1:0-3006 GCA_964588235.1 uncultured Planctomycetales bacterium | reverse complement strand
TTCACGCGCGTGGTGTCCACCACGTTCTTGAAGTTCACGAAGATGCCCTGGGCGGTCTCCGGGCGCAGGTAGACGGTGGCCGCGTCGTCCTCGATCGGGCCGGCCTTGGTCTTGAACATCAGGTTGAAGGGCCGCGGCTCGGTCAGCTCGCCGCCGCACTCGCCGGGGTGCTTGCTGGGCCTCTCGGGGCAGGGCACGTAGGCCAGCTTGTCGGCCCGGAAGCGGCCCTTGCAGCGCTTGCAGTCCACGAGGGGGTCGCTGAAGCCCGAGACGTGCCCCGAGACCTCCCAGACCCTGGCGGCCATCAGGATCGCGGCGTCCAGCCCGACCATGTCGTCGCGGTCGGTCACGTTCGCCCGCCACCAGTCGTCCTTGATCGCGCGCTTCAGCTCGACGCCCAGGGGGCCGTAGTCGTAGGTCGCCCCCAGGCCCCCGTAGATCTCCGACGAGGGGTAGACGAAGCCGCGGCGCTTGGTCAGGGCGACGACCCGCTCCATCAGGTCCTTCGCGGGCAGGTCCTTCGAAGGCAGGTCCGTCGCGGGCAGGTCGCTCACGGGGCGGCTCCAGGGGGTGCGGCCGGCGGCCGGAGGGCCTCTTCTACCGGCGGGGGCGCTGGGCCCCCCCCTCCGCCGGGCCCGGACCGGGGCGCCGCGAGTGACGGCCGGATGACGAACCCCACCCTTCGCCCTACCAAGGCCCTACCACCACAACCGGTGGGGGTCGCCGGGCGCTGGATCGCGGTCCTGCCCCCCAGGCCCTGGGGGGCAGGGCCCCGGCGACCCGGGCCCCGCGCCGGGCCGGGATCGTTGCCCCGGGCGGGGCCGTCCCCCAGCATCGACGAGGTCGGCGGCTTGCCGGCGCCGTGCGCCCCCTCCACGCGGGGGGGGCGGCCGCGCCGGCGGGGCGCCCGGAGGGCCTGGGCATGGACATCCTCACCGAGGCGGAGATCGAGGTCGGCCCCGTCCCGGAGGCCGGCCCCCGGCGGCGCGCCAGCGGAGCCGAGCTGACCCGCCTGTGGCGCCGCTACAAGGCCAGCGGCGACGAGGCCGCCCGCAACGGCCTGATCGAGCACTACCTCTACCTCGTCAAGGTGATCAGCAACCGGGTCGCGGCCCGTCTGCCGCGCTCGATCGACGTCATGGATCTGCGCGGGGCGGGGATCTTCGGCCTGATGCGGGCGATCGAGAACTTCGACCTGGACCGCGGCACCCCCTTCGAGAGCTACTGCGCCACGCGCGTGCGCGGGGCCATCCTGGACGAGCTGCGCAGCCAGGACTGGGTGCCGCGGCTGGTGCGCAGCCGCGCCGCCTCCTGGAACGAGGCCGTGGTGGGCCTGCGGCGCGAGCTGGCGCGGGAGCCGGCGCTCCACGAGGTCGCCGAGCGGCTCGGGCTGCCCCTGGCGGAGGCCGAGCGGCTGCAGCGCGAGGCCCAGCTGACGAGCGTGTTCACCCTCAGCCCGCACGACGAGCGCGACGACGACCCGCGGGTGCTCCGGCGCCTGGACGTGCTGATGGACAAGGACAGCGAGGTGCCGTTCGAGCGCCTGGTGGCCCAGGACCTGGCCTCCTCGCTCGCCAAGGTGCTCACCCCGGTGGAGCAGACCGTGGTGGCGCTCTACTACCACGAGAACCTGACGATGCGGGAGATCGGCGGCGTGCTGTCGATCTCGGAGAGCCGGGTGTGCCAGATCCACACCAAGACGCTCCAGAAGCTCAAGGCCCACCTGGACGCCCTGGGGGTGCGCGGCCTGGAGGAGCTGCCCGAGACGGCCGGCTAGCCCGCATGTTGCGTGAAGCGCGCGCCGCCGGGGGACGGATTCGGCCCCGGTGGAGGCGCTGAGGGCAGATGGGATGCACCTCGCGGCGTACGGCCCGTCTTGGCTCGCGGCATCGGGCCGGAGGCAAAGAAGAGCGACGAAGCGATGCCGACAGCGCATCGGTGAGGGGCTCTGACGCCGCCTCCCGGCCCCGAGGACGCAGCCAGGACCGCGCGATCCAACCCGTGTTCACGCAACATGCGGGCTAGTCCCGCGATCGGGGAGACGGACGGGCGGTTCCTGCCTCGAGGCTGCGGCTCCGGCGCCAAGGGCGGCCCTCGCGCCGGTCGTCCGGTAGAACCGCGGCGTCGGCGGAGCCCTCATGGACCACTTCCACCACCGGGACGGCGCGCTCTGGTGCGACCAGGTGCCGCTGAGCGCTCTGGCCGAGCGCGTGGGCACCCCCGCCTACGTGTACTCCGCGGCCACGGTGCGCGAGCACGTCCGGCGCGTCCGCGAGGCCTTCGCGGCCCTGTCGCCGCTGGTCTGCTACGCCGTCAAGGCCAACGCCAACCTCGGCCTTCTCCAGGTGGCGCGCGCCGAGGGGACGGGCTTCGACGTCGTCAGCGAGGGTGAGCTGCGCCGCGCGCTCGCCGTGCGCGCCGACCCGCGCACGATCGTCTTCTCCGGCGTGGGCAAGACCGACGAGGAGATGGCCTTCGCGCTGCGCGCCGGCATCCTGGCGTTCAACGTGGAGAGCGAGGAGGAGGTGGACGCGCTCGAGGCCGTGGCCCGACGGCTCCGGCGCCGGGCGGGCGTCGCGGTGCGCGTGAACCCCGACGTGGATCCGCAGACGCACCGCTACATCTCCACGGGCAAGAAGGAGACCAAGTTCGGCGTGGATCTCGAGCGCGGCGAGGCGCTGGCCCGCCGCGTGGCCGGGAGCCGGCACCTCGAGCTGCGCGGCGTGCAGTGCCACATCGGCAGCCAGATCACGACCGCCGAGCCCTACGCCGCCGCCGTGGCCAAGACCACCGCGCTCGCCCTCGCGCTGCGCGCCGACGTGCCCACGCTCCAGTGGCTCGACATGGGGGGCGGGTTCGGCATCTGGTACAAGGACGACGCCGCTCCCGCCCTGAGCGCCTACGCCGCGGTGATGGAGCCCATCGTCCGGGGCACGGGGCTCAAGCTGATCCTCGAGCCCGGGCGCGTGATCGTCGGCAACGCCGGCGTGCTGCTCACCCGCGTGC
>CAZPOZ010000498.1:0-3014 GCA_964588235.1 uncultured Planctomycetales bacterium | reverse complement strand
CCGCGGAAGGAGTCTCACCCTCCGCGAGGCCCTACCCCCAACTTGGTGGCCATGGCGCTGAGCTCCGGCCGGCGTCGGGGGGCCCTCGGAGCGGATTCGGGGCGGAATCGGCGTCGGTCCGCGCGTTTCGTAGGCGCGTCGCCCGTCCGGCGGCCCTACCCTGGGGGCGTGCGCACCACGACGCCGATGATCATCCAGGGGGGCATGGGCGTCGCGGTCTCCGACTGGCGCCTGGCGCGGGCCGTCTCGAAGACCGGGCAGCTGGGCGTGGTCTCGGGCACCGCCATCGGCGTCGTGCTCGCGCGCCGGCTGCAGCAGGGCGACCCCCACGGCGACGTGCGCCGGGCCCTGGCGGCGTTCCCCGTGCCGGGCGTGGCCGACCGGCTGCTGGCCGCGCACTTCGTGGCGGGCGGGCTGGCGGCCGGAGCGCCCTACCGCCTCACGGCGATGCCGACGCTCACGCCCGGGCGTCCGCTCGAGGACCTGATGGTCGCCGGCGGCTTCGTCGAGGTCTGGCTGGCCAAGGAGGGGCACGGCGGCCTGGTGGGCCTCAACCTGCTGGAGAAGATCCAGCTGCCGACGCTGCCCACGCTCTACGGCGCGCTGCTGGCGGGGGTCGACGTCGTGCTGATGGGCGCCGGCATCCCCCGGCAGATCCCCGGCGTGCTCGACCGCTTCGCCGCCGGCGGAGCCGCCGAGCTGCGCATCGACGTGGCCGGGGCGCGCGAGGGCGAGACCTACCTGAACCGCTTCGATCCCTCCGCCTACCTCGGGCGCGCCGCCCCTGCGCTCGTCCGCCCGGACTTCCTGGCCATCGTCGCCGGCGCCACCCTGGCGCAGACGCTGGCGCGGAAGTCGAGCGGGCGCGTGGACGGGTTCGTCATCGAGCGCGACACGGCCGGCGGCCACAACGCGCCCCCGCGCGGGCCGCTGACGCTCACCCCCGAGGGCGAGCCGGCCTACGGCCCCCGCGACGTGCCCGACCTGGAGGCCTTCCGCGCGCTCCGCCTGCCCTTCTGGCTCGCGGGCTCCTACGGCCGCCCGGGCCGCCTGGGCGAGGCCCTGGCGGAGGGCGCCGCCGGCGTGCAGGTCGGCACCGCGTTCGCGTTCTGCGACGAGTCGGGCATCGATCCCGTCCTGAAGCGGGAGACGATCGCCCGCAGCCGGCTCGGCGCGGTGCGCGTGTTCACCGATCCGCGCGCGTCGCCCACGGGCTTCCCGTTCAAGGTCGTGGGCGTGCCGGGCTCCGCCTCGGAGGCGGAGGTCTACGCCGGACGCAAGCGCGTCTGCGACCTCGGCTTCCTGCGGCATCCCTACCGCCGGGACGACGGGAGCCTGGGGTACCGCTGCCCGTCCGAGCCCGTGGACGACTACGTGCGCAAGGGCGGCGCGCTGGCCGACACGGTGGGGCGGAAGTGCGTCTGCAACGGGCTGGCCGGCGTCGTCGGGCTCGCGCAGGTCCGCGCGTCGGGCCGCCCGGACGCGTTCCTGATGACCGCGGGCAACGACGTCGCCGACGTCGCGCAGTGGGCCGCCCCCGGCCGCGACGGCTACGGCGCCGCCGAGGTCGTGGAGCGGCGGCTGGCGCGGCTCGCGGCGCCGGCCGTGCCGGCGGCCACGGCCCGCTGAGCCCCGACGCCGCCCCGAGGCGCGGGCGGCGCGCCGGGGCCCTGCGACGGGTCGGCGGGGCGACGGGCCGGCCTTCCGTCAGGCGAGCTCGGCGAGGTACTTCGGCATCCACTCGCGCCAGGAGACCCAGTCGTGGTGCAGGTCGGGGCCGTACTCGTCCACGCGGTTGGGCACGCCGCGGCCGCCCAGGATGCGGGCCAGCCGCCACGACTGCGCCGGCTCCTCCGCCCGGCCCTGCCCGTGGACCAGCTGGACGAAGCGCGTGCGCAGCAGGCGCAGCTGCTCGGCGTCGTCCTTCAGGCCCGGCAGGAAGTGCATGGGCGAGGAGTAGTAGAAGTCCAGGCCCATGGGGCCGTCGAGCCACTTCGTCAGGTCGTAGGTGCCCGACATGCACAACGCGCGCGTGAACAGGTCGGGGTGGCGGCACAGCGCGGCCACGGCCTCGAAGGCGCCGATCGACGCGCCGGCCGTGACGATGCCGATCCCGGGCGTGCGGCAGTCCTCGTGGATCCAGGGCACCAGCTCCTGCGCGATGAAGCGGTCGAAGCGGTCCTGCTCGCGCGCGAACTCGGCCGGCGTGCGGTCGCGGCGCGTCAGCGTCTGGCCGGCCACGCTGTCGCAGGAGTAGACCTTGATGCGCCCGGCCTCGAGCAGCGGCCGGAGCGCCACCATGCTCTTGAAGCGCTCGTGCTCCTCGGCGTCGCCTCCCGCGGTGGGGAACAGCAGCACGGGCGTGCCGTACCAGCCCCAGCGGGCGCAGAGGACGTCCTTGCCGTGGTGGCGGCTGGCGATCGTCCGGGTGAGCTTGGGGATCTCGCGCACGGGGGCTCCGGGGCTGGGGGCGGCGGGGACGGCGGCGGCGGGGACGCCCGGGCGGGGGGAGGCGCTCATCGGGGAGCGGCCTCCGCGCGCCAGGCCTGGATCAGGTCCCAGAAGTGCTGCGTGAAGGCCTCCACCTCGTGCGCCGGGAACAGCGCGGCGACCTTCTGGCGGATGGCGTCGCGGGCGAACTCGGTGCCGTAGACCTCCCACACGGCGCGGTCCACGCCCGAGAGGTGCCGCGCGACGAACGCCTCGAAGCGCTCGGCGTCCAGCCGCTTGCGGGCGATGGCCGCGTAGGCGGCCAGCTTCTCCTCGAAGGGCGCCTCGCGCGCGGCCACGTCGAAGTACGGCTGCCAGTCCATCGCGCTCTGCATCGCGCGGCCCGTGGCGGCCACGAAGAGCGACCACTTGAGCTTGGCGGCCACGAGCCAGGGGTGGTGGCGGTGCAGCGAGGTGACCTGGGAGTCGGGGCAGGCGTTGGCGAAGTCGATCGGGTGGAAGCGCCCGTCCTTGCGCAGCGCCTCGCAGGAGTTGAAGTCCCAGCCGAAGAAGGTGTTGATCGT
>CAZPOZ010000497.1:0-3018 GCA_964588235.1 uncultured Planctomycetales bacterium | reverse complement strand
GACGCAGCCAGGACCGCGCGATTCAACCTGTGTTCACGCAACATGCGGGCTAGGGGCCGGGCCGGGAACACGGAGGCTGGGGGGCATGACGCGTGCGACGGGGCGCGGTACGGGTTGTGGGCCGGGGAGGCCGGGGACTTCCGGTGCGCGGGGGGCTGCTGCCACCGCGCACGGGCGCTGACGGGCGGCTCGGCATCCCCGCCTGCTCTCCATCCGGCTGCACTGCGGGATCTGGCCATGGCGGAGCCCACGCGCGGAGGCGTGTTTCCCGGGAAACAGGCCCTCCCCCCCCGGGGAGCAGCAGCCTGGACCGGGAGCAGCCGATCTGCTCCCACGGGGGCTGCCACGCGCCCTGCTGGGGGGGGCTCCCCCATGCGCCTTCCCCTGCTCACGACGCCGCTTGCGAGCCGCCCGGCCTGACGAAGCAGCGTCCCCCACCGAGCCTACGCTGAACGCGACGACGCCTCAGCCCCGCAGCCTGGGGGCGCCGAGCCGACGTCCTGGAGATCGCCCTGTGAAGCCCAAGCGTCTTGGTCGAGGCCTGTCGGGGCTCTTGTCTCGCACGGAGACGCCGGCGCCGGTGCCTCCGGCGACGAGCAGCCCGGTCCCTCCGGCCCCCCCGCCCCCGATGGGGGGGCGCCTGGCTGGCGCGACCCCCCCGCCGCCCGTGACGGCGGCCAGTGCGTCGAGCCCCGGCGCCGCGACCGAGCCGGGCCCCCGCACCCTGCCGGTGCAGTCGCTGCACCCGAACCCGTTCCAGCCGCGGAGCAGCTTCGACGAGGCCGCGCTCGCCGAGCTGGCGGACTCCATCCGCGCGCACGGGCTGCTCCAGCCGGTGGTCGTGCGCCGGAGCTTGAACGGCTACGAGCTGCTGGCCGGCGAGCGCCGGCTGCGAGCGGCGAGAATGGTGGGCCTGACCCACGTGCCCGCCTTGGTGCGCGAGGCGACCGACGAGGAGATGCAGACGCTGGCGCTGGTGGAGAACGTCCAGCGCGAAGACCTGAACGCGATGGAGAAGGCCCGTGCGCTCAAGGCCATGATGGGCAACTTCGGCCTCACCCAGGAGCAGGTGGCCGAGCGCGTGGGCAAGGCCCGGGCCACGATTGCCAACCTGATGCGACTGCTGGATCTGCCGGGCGAGATCCAGCGCTGGGTTGAGTCGGGCAAGCTCAGCGGTGCGCACGCGCGCGCCCTGCTGCTGGTGAAGGGCACGGAGCGCCGGCTGAGCCTGGCGCGGCTGGCGGTGGACTTGGGCCTGTCCGTGCGGGAGATCGAGCGGCGTGCCGCCTCGGAGGCCGCGCCGGTGGGGGCGCCTCGGGCGGGCGCGCAGGATCCCTTCCTGGCCGACCTGGGGCAGCGCTTGCAGCGTGCGCTGGGCGCACCTTGCCGCGTGGCGCGCAAGGGCAAGGGGGGGCGGATCGAGATCCGCTACGCCGACAGTCGGGACCTGGACCGGTTGCTCGAGCTCTTGAAGGCTTGATTAACGTAAAGGCTTACTAGGAAACTAGTTACGATATTTATGTACCTTGGATCCGGCGACGCCCGGGTGGCCGGGCGTGGCGCAGCCCAGGACCGACGGCCTGTGGGCGACCCTTCGAGGGGGCAGGGGCCGGTGGCTTCCGCGGCGCGGGCCCGCGGTCAGTTGCCGCTGCTGCCGGAACCGGTCCCCCCCGGGACGGGCGCGGGCGCCGGTGCGGGCGCGACCGGGGGGGCGGGCGGCTCCTGCTTGTAGGCGTCGGGCTTCAGCGTGCTCAGGCTCGCTTCCGAGGCGTCCGGGGCTGCGCGTTCGGGCGCCGGCTCACCGTCGGGCGGCAGGAGGGCCCCGTCCGCGCCGAAGGCCAGCGCCTTCACCAGCACGGCCGGCGCCTGGTAGAGGTCCTTCAGCGGGGCCAGCGCGGCGGTGTCGGCGGCCACGACGGCATCCTCGCGCCACAGGCGGCCCGCGTAGATGCGGTCCAAGGTGGCCAAGGAGGCGTCGTCCAGCAGGCGGCCGACGGGCGTGTGCTGGTAGTTGAGCGCCGGCGAGTCCTTGACGACGAACAGCAGCTGCTGCGGATCGTCGTAGGTCTCGGCCTCGTGCCAGGAGGTGACGACGCCGCGCAGGTGCAGGATGCGGTTGCGCGACTCGTCGGGGAGCAGCCCTTCCAGGCCCGCATCGCCTGCGTGGGCAAGATGGCCCTGGCGGTCGAAGGGCTTGGCGCCCCGCGAACGGGGATCGCCTCCCCGCACCGCCGCGAGGGTCGTCTCTCCGGCGAGCGAGCGGTCCACGCGGGCGGTGAACGCCGTGCCGTCCAGCCGTCCCGCGCGCACGTGGCCGAGCAGGCGCGCGCTGAGGCCGGGCGCGTCCTTGGCGTACAGGCCCAGGCGCAGGTCGCCCCGGTTCGTGCGCAGGACCACGGTGGTCCCCTTCTCGGCGGGGACGTCCTTGGGCAGCCACTCCTGCTCCCACGCCTTGTTGTCGCGGAACCACTGCAGCAATCGACGCGTGTGGTTGGCGAAGTTGGGCGGCGCGAACGACCCGCCCCAGTTCAGGGGGAAGTCGGGGTACTTCTCCTGCAGCGCCTCGAGGTGCCGGATGGCCCGATCGGCGTGCGGGATGCGCTTGGCCACGTCGATCACGTCGCGCATCGAGATCAGGCTCTCGCCCTCGGTCTTCACCACGCGCCAGCGCACCTGGGGCGCGAGCGCGTCGGAGGCCGCCTGCTTCTCGATCTCGTCGAGGAACGCCTCGAGCTTGCGCACGTAGTCGTCGCGCATGAGCTGGTAGATCGGCTCGCTGCCGCTGAAGAAGGTCTCCTCGCCCTCGTGCTGCTCGCGCAGCCGGGCGTACTGGTCCCAGCGCTCGAGCCGTTCCTGCTCGCCGGTCGCGCGCAGGATGCTCCAGACGAGCAGGCCCACGGCCACGAGCACGAGCGAGACGACGACCCACTTGAGCCGCGCCGTCCAGCCGGGGGCCAGGGGCAGCGTGCGGGGCGCGGAAGAATCCAGGTCCATCGCGATCGTCTCCGGGTCGGTCTC
>CAZPOZ010000496.1:0-3019 GCA_964588235.1 uncultured Planctomycetales bacterium | reverse complement strand
CGAGCGTCGCGGACGCCTGCGCCCGGTCGCGCACGAGGTAGGCGCCCATCTCGAGGTTCTCGCGCACGGTCAGCCGCGTGAACACGCGGCGCCCCTCGGGAGCGTGCGCCACGCCCAGCGCCACGATGCGGTCGGCGCGCAGCCCGTGGATCGGCCGGCCCTCGAGCCGGATCGACCCCGCGCGCGGCGACACCAGGCCCGAGAGGGCCCGCAGCAGGGTGCTCTTGCCCGCGCCGTTGCTGCCCACGAGCGTGACGATCTCGCCCGCGCGCACCTCCAGGTCGACCCCGTGGAGCGCCGCGACGGGGCCGTAGGCCACCTCCAGGCCCTGGACCTCTAGCATGGCTCGCCGCTCCCCAGGTAGGCGGCGATCACCTGCGGGTCGCGTCGGATCGCCTCCGGGCTGCCGTGCGCGATCAGCTCGCCGTGGTCCAGCACGTAGATGCGCTCGCACAGGCCCATGACGAAGCCCATGTCGTGCTCGATGAGCAGGATCGAGAGGCGCCGCTCGGCGCGCAGCCGCCGGACCGTCTCCCGCAGCTCGACCTTCTCGGCCGGGTTCATGCCGGCCGCAGGCTCGTCCAGGAGCAGCAGCCGCGGCTCCAGCGCCAGCGCGCGGGCGATCTCCAGCCGCCGCTGCTCGCCGTAGGGCAGGTCGCCGGCGCGCTCGCGCGCGCGGCCCGCCAGGCCCAGCGACTCCAGGCAGGCGAGCGCCCGCGCGCGGACCTCGCGCTCGGCGGCGAAGTGCCCCGGCAGACGCAGCAGCGCGGAGGCCAGGCCCGTCCCCCGGCGGCGGCGGATCACGGCCCGCACGTTGTCCAGCACGCTCAGGTCGCGCCACAGGCGCACGTTCTGGAAGGTGCGCGCGATGCCCAGGCGCGCGCGCTGGTGCGCGCGCCAGCCGGTGATCTCGCGCCCGTCCCAGCGCACGCAGCCCGAGGTGACGGCGTCGGCGCCGGTGATCAGGTTGAAGCAGGTGGTCTTGCCGGCCCCGTTGGGGCCGATCAGGCCCACGAGGTCGCCGGGGCGGAGCTCGAGCGACACGCCGCCGACGGCCGTGAGCCCCCCGTAGCGCTTGCAGACCCGCTCGGCGGCGAACAGCGAGGCGCTCACCGGACGCCTCCCCGCGCCGCGGCGCGGCCGCCGAGCCCGAGCAGCCGGGCAAGCCGGCGCAGGCCCGCGCCCAGCAGCTCCGGCAGCTCGCGCCGGCCGAAGAGGCCGCGCGGGCGGAAGATCATCAGCAGGATCAGGATCAGCGCGAACAGGATCTGCCACACGTCGGCCCAGTGGATGCGCGGCAGCAGCGCCACGCTGCCCAGGCCCAGCCCCGAGAGGTCCACGCTCACCGCCGGCAGGTCGGGGATCTCGGGCACGTAGGCCGGCAGCCAGCCCTCGCCCTGCTTGAGCAGCACGTTCTCGACGTAGACGATCACCAGCGCCGCCGTGATGCAGCCGGAGATCGAGCCCAGGCCGCCCAGCACGACGATCAGGAAGATCTTGACCATCTCCATGAACGAGAAGTCCAGCGGCGTGATCGTCCCCTGGTAGTGGGCGTAGAGCGCGCCGGCCAGGCCGGCGAGCGCCGAGCCCAGCAGGAAGGCGCCCACCTTCGAGCGCGTGGGGTCGATCCCCAGCAGGCCGGCGGCCACCTCGTCCTGCGCGACGGCCTCGAGCGCGCGCCCCCGCGAGGAGCGCCGCAGGTTCCTCAGCAGCAGCGCCACCAGCGCGACGGCGCCGAGCAGGATCAGCAGCCAGGTCGCGCGGAAGGCCGGTTTCGTGCGACGCGTGACCTCCATCAGCACGCGCGGCACCTCCAGCCCCACGCTGCCCCCGAGCGCGGCCTCGTCGCTGTTGCTCACGGCGATGCGCACGATCTCGCCGAAGCCCAGGGTGACGATCGCCAGGTAGTCGCCGCGCAGGCGCAGGCAGGGCAGGCCGATCAGCAGCCCCCCCAGCGCGGCCACGCCCATGGCCAGGAGCGCGCTGGCGCCGAAGACGACCGGGCCCGAGGGGCCCAGCTGCTGCGCCCAGCCGTGGACGGCCGCCGCGAGCCCCTCCCCGACGAACCGGCCCGACTCGTCGCGGGGGTAGCCGAGCGCGCTGCGCGTGAGCCAGGCGGCGGCGTAGGCCCCCAGGGCCCAGAAGCCGTGGTGCCCCAGGCTGAACATGCGCGAGGTGCCGTTGATCAGGTTCAGGGCCAGCGCCAGCACGGCGTAGATGCCCGCCAGGATCAGCAGGTTGCTCCACCACAGCCCGTCGCGCGTGCCCGCCCAGGCCACGAGGTCGCTCCACAGGGTCGCCAGGGGCGACAGCAGCGGCCACGACGGAAACGGGGCCCCGGCGCCCATCACACCTTCTCCCGCAGCGGGCGGCCGAGCAGCCCGGTGGGCTTCACCAGCAGCACCACGATGAGGAAGGCGAAGGCGATGGCGTCCTTCCAGGCGAAGGCATCGGCCCAGCCGGCGCGCTCGAGCCCCCAGGGCAGCACGGCCTCGGTCACGCCCAGGATCAGCCCGCCCAGGATCGCCCCCGGGATCGAGCCGATGCCGCCGATGACGGCCGCCACGAAGGCCTTCATGCCGGGCAGGAAGCCCGTCTGGGCGAAGACCGTCCCGTAGGTGGCGCAGTAGGCCACGCCCCCCACCCCCGCGACGAAGGCTCCCAGGAAGAAGGTCGCGGAGACCACGCGGTCGATGGGGATGCCCATGAGGCGCGCGGCCTCGGGATCCTCGGAGACGGCGCGCATGGCCTTGCCCATGCGCGTGCGCTTGACCAGGAACCACAGCGCCGGGGCCCAGGCCGCGAGCGCGACGAGCACGAAGGTCTGGTGGTCGCGCACGCTGACGACCACCTCGCGGTAGACGCCGGCGTGCCCGTCGGCCGCCAGCGACGCCCGGAAGGCGTCGTCGAGCGGCTGCCCCTCCTCGGCGCGCAGCTGCTGGTCGACGGCGCGCCCGCCGGCCTCGGTCGCGCGCTCGCGGTCCACGATCAGCGGCGCCGGGGCCGTGGCCGGGAGGTC
>CAZPOZ010000495.1:0-3019 GCA_964588235.1 uncultured Planctomycetales bacterium | reverse complement strand
CCAGCGCGCCGCACGTCCCTCGCATCGCCCCTCTTGGTGGCGTTGGGCCTGAGCGTCCGGCTCCAGCGCGCCGCACGTGCCTCGCACCGCCCGTCCTGGTGGCGTTGGGCTCGAGCGCCCCGCGCCGCGGACGCAGGGCCCGGGCCCTGCCCCCCGGGCGCGCGCCTGCCGAGGCCGGGCCGGTCGGGCCGGACGGGCGGGGACCGTGCGTCGGGCCGGGCGGGTCCGGGCTGCGGGGTCGGGCAGGCGCGGGCCGCGGTCCCCCGGCTCGATCCCGCAGGGCGGAGGGCCTTCGCGGGGTCGAAGGCCGCCGGGCGCGCTAGGATGGCCTGCGGACGGCCCCGCCGGCCCGCAAGACCCTGCGGCCGGCGTCGTCCAAGTGCGGAGCCCCGGCCGGCCGGCCGGGCCCCTGGAGAGCCCCCCATGCGCACGCGCCGTGCTGCCGGCTTCACGCTCGTCGAGCTGATGGTGGTGATCGTGATCCTGGGCGGCCTGATCGCCCTGGTCGGCCCCAACGTCTGGAACGCGCTCTTCAAGAGCAACGTGTCCAACGCCGAGAACCAGATGGCGTCCTTCGCGCAGGCCATCGAGCTCTACAAGATCGACTACAAGAAGCTGCCCGCGAGCCTGGAGGACCTCACCCAGACCAGCGAGCGCAACCCCAACCCGTACATGAAGAGCATCCCCAAGGACCCGTGGGGCCAGCCCTACGAGTACCGGCCCACGGGCAAGGACTACACGATCCGCTCCTACGGCGACGACCAGCAGCCCGACACGCCGGACGACGTGATCTGGCCCAAGAAGGAGGAGTAGCGGGTGAGGGCTCCCCCCCCGACGGCCGCGTCCCGGGGCTTCACGCTGCTGGAGCTGATGGTCGTGTGCGCGATCGTCGGGGTGGCGCTGCTGTTCGTGCCCGTGAGCTTCGAGACCTTCGGCGCCCGCTCGAGGCTCTCCTCGGCGGCCAACACGCTGCTGGCCCAGCTGACCGCGACGCGCGAGCTGGCCACGATGGACGGCTACGAGTCGCGGCTCGAGATCGGTCACTTCCCCACCGCGGAGGGCAAGCGGGTGGGCGTGCGCTTCTGGTACACGAACGTCCCCCCGAAGGGCGCCGCCAAGACCTTCGAGGACGAGGACGCCTCCAAGGAGCGCGCCACCAGCCGGGCCGAGGACCGGCAGTGGCTGGTCTCCGACTGGCGGCCCTTCCCCGAGGGGGTCAAGGTCGCGGGCATCAGCCTCGAGGCGGGCCAGTGGGAGAAGCTCTCCGAGGGCGAGCAGACCTTCCAGATCCGCTACCAGCCCGACGGCAGCGTGGAGCGCGGCTTCGCCGTGCGCCTGGAGAGCGTGGACCTGGACGTGAAGCAGGAGGCGCGCACGCTCACCGTGGTGGTCAACCCGCTCACGGCCGAGGCGGCCTCCTACGAGGGCTTCCAGGAGCTCCCCCGGCAGCGGGAGGCGCATGAGTTCCGCTGAGCCTGCCGCGCCGCCGACCCCGCGCGCCGCCCGGGCGGGCCGTGCCCGCGGGTTCACGCTGCTCGAGGTGATGTGCGCCATCGCCATCCTGGCCTTCGCCACGGGCACGATCACCCGCCTGTGGTTCGAGGCCGTGGAGCGCGGCAGCGAGGCCGTGGATCTGCGCGAGCTGCGCGAGGCGGCCGACACGGTCTTCCGGCGCCTGCTGTACGAGGACGGCCGCCACCCGGACGGGCTCACCGCCACGCTGGACGACTTCTACGCCAACTGGGCGGACCTGCGCGCGAACGCCGACCGCTGGTCGATCTACGGCATGGAGTACCACCGCAAGCCGCGCACGGCCGCCGGCACCGGCAGCACCGACGCCGAGGCCCTGTTCGAGGACCGCGACCAGCGCTCCTCGTCGTCCTCGTCCTCGTCCTCGTCCTCCGCGTCGGGCACGGGCTCCACGGGGTCCTCCGCCGCCTCCGGCGACGACGCGGAGGGGGTCACCCTCTACCAGATCTCGCTGCGCATCTTCCTGGTCGAGAAGCGCGACCAGGCGCTGATCACGCTGCAGACCTACCTGCCGAGCACGCTGGAGAGCACGACGGTCGCCGGCGGCTCCTCGGGGTCGTCCCGATGAACCGCCGCAGCGCCGGGCTGAGCGCCGGGCAGAGGACCGGGCAGGGCGCCGGGCGGTGCGCGGGTCGCGCCCCCGGGCGGCGGCAGGCCGGCTTCACCCTGGTCGAGATCACGCTGGCGCTGGCGATCCTGGGCGTGCTGGTGGCCATGGCGCTGCAGAACATGACGAACACGGTGCGCGGCCGCGACATGGTGCTCGACGGCCTGCGGCGGCCCAAGGTGGCCAACGCCCTCCTGGCGCAGCTGGTGAAGGACCTGCGCTACCTCTGGTTCGGCGGGCTGACGGGCAACGCGGGCTTCGTGGGCCGCAGCGGCAACGTCGGGGGCAAGGACGCCGACCGGCTCGACTTCCTCACGGCCCGGCCGGCGCGCTCGGTGCCGCTCGACGAGGAGAACCGCTCGGAGGACGCGCCCCAGGCGGCGCTGGCCGAGGTGGGCTACGCCTTCCGTCAGCGCGACGACGGGCGCTACCTCGAGCTCTGGCGGCGCGAGGACCCCTACGTGGACGACGACCCCTCCGCGGGCGGGCGCTACACGCTGATCTACGACCGCATCGTCTCCTGCAACCTGACCTACTACGACCGGCCCAGCGAGACGAAGAACAAGGAAGGCCTGGAGGAGTGGGACTCGCGCACGAAGAAGCGCGTGCCCTACGCCATCATCCTCGAGCTGACCTTCGACGCCGAGGAGCGCGACCCGGCCAAGGAGGGCGAGGAGCCCGAGAAGCTGGTGCGCATCTTCCTGCTCAAGCCGGGCGGCGAGTCGGCCGTGGACTGGCCGGCGGGCACGGGGGCCACGGGCGCGCCCGCGATGCAGTGAGGCCCGGCGCGTCGCCGTCCCCCGGGCCCGGGCCGCGCCCGCGGGACGCTCAGCGGCAACGCCACCAAGAGGGGCGATGCGAGGCACGTGCGGCGCGCTGGAG
>CAZPOZ010000494.1:0-3020 GCA_964588235.1 uncultured Planctomycetales bacterium | reverse complement strand
TTGCCCTTGAACAGCACGGCCTTGCCGCCGGTGGCCGCCACCGCCGCGGCCGTCTCCTGGGCCGGGACCTTGTTGCGCAGGTAGTTGATCGCCACGTCGCAGCCCGCCTCGGCCAGGCGCACGGCGATGGCCCGGCCGATCCCCCGGCTGCCGCCGGTGACGAGGGCCTTCCTGCCGCTCAGGTCGATGGCGATGCCGGACATGGGGGGCGGGGGTCTCCGGGGCCTTCGTCGGCGGCAGACGGTACCCTGGACCCGTCGCCCCGGACCCACGAAGGAGCGGGAGCCCGGACGGCGGCCCGACCCCGTGGAGCGCGGCATGCCCCGCCCGACCGCGTGCCTGCTCGCAAGCCTGTTGTTCGTCTCGAGCGGTTGCCGCGGCGCCAACCCGGTCGAGCCCGGGACCTCCGGGGCGGGCGGGCCGGGCTCGGGCGAGGCGGGCTCGGGCGGGCCCGCCACCGCCGGCCGCACCACCGACCGGGGCGAGCGCAGCTTCGGTGCCGAGCCGCTGGGCGCCCTCGTGGTCGAGACCCGGCCGAGCGCGGGAGCCCCGCCGGCCGCTCCCCCTGCGACGGCGCCGACCGGCGGCGGGCCGGGCCGCCCGCGGGCCGTGGGAGGCCCCAGCGGCGCGCCGGCCGGCCGGCCTCCCGAGGCAGGCGAGCCCGCCGCCGGCGAGGCCCTGGGCCCGCCGCCGCGCGTCGTGCGCTGACGCGAGGCCGCCGCGGCCGCCGCCCGGATCCCCGAGTACAACGGGGCCGCGGCACGGGCACGGAGCGGAGTCCGTCGATGCGCACTCCCATCCCCAGCGCGCGCCCGAGCGGTCCGTGGGCCGCGCTCCACCGGGTCGTGTGGGCCGCGGCCCTGCCCCTGGCGCTGGCGGCCTGCGGCGGCGAGCGCGCCGACCACCTCGTGGCGCTGGACCGCGCGCTCGCCTTCGGGCGCGTCCCCGTCGGCCAGGAGGTCGAGCGGGTGCTGCGCCTGCGCAACGACGGAGCCCGGGGCGTGGTGCTCACGGCCGTGACGCCCTCCTGCCCCTGCCTGCACCCCGACGGGTCGTTCCGCCGCTCCCTGGGCCCGCACGAGGAGGTGGAGATCCGCGTGCGGCTCGTCACCCGCGACCTGCGCGGGGGGCGGCTCGAGCACAAGTACGTGGACGTGCTCAGCGACGACCCGAAGGCCCCGCGCCTCAGGGTCCCCGTCGAAGGCGAGATCGAGGAGCGCCTCACGCTCGCGCCCACGTCGATCCGGGTGGGCCCGGAGGACGCGGACGGGCGGGGCGAGCCGCGGCGCCTGAAGGTGCGCGCGAAGGCGGGCTACGCCCTGCGCGTGGAGCGCGTCGAGCTGACCAACCCGACGTGGTTCGCGGCGGAGGTCGTGCCCGTGGCCGAGGGCCTGGACGTGCTCGTGCGCGTCCTGCCCGACCCGCGGCGCCGCGGCGCCGTCAACGAGCACCTGCGGTTGTGGGTGCTCAGCTCGAGTCCGGGCCAGCCCGAGCTGCGCCACGACCTGATCGCCGTGATCCAGGGCGCCTGGTAGCGCCCGCCCGGAGGCCTGCATGCGACCCGCCCGACTGCTGCCCTTCGTGCTGCTCCTGGCCGCCGGAGCGGGCGTGGCGCTGCTGCTGCTGGGCGACCCGTCCGGGGAGGGGCTCGAGGGCGCGGGCGCGCACGACGAGCTCCTGGGCCCGGGCGGGGGCGACCTGTCGGGACGCGACGGCGCCCACCTCCGGGGCAGCAGCCAGGGTCCGCGGCCGCCGCGCGAGCCGGGTCCCGAGGCCGGCGAGGCCGGGTCCGCCCGGCCGACCTTCCCGCCCGAGGAGGGGCTCGAGGGCCGCGTGCTCGACGGGCAGCAGCGGCCCGTGGCGGGCGCCACGGTCACGCTGCACCCCTTCCCGCTCGAGAACCAGTGGTACGGCACGCTGGACGGCGAAGCCGTGGCCGAGGCCGGCACCGGCAAGGACGGGCGCTTCCTGGTCGGGCCGGCGCCCGAGGGCCGGCTCAAGGTGCGCGCGGTGGCCCCGGGCTTCGCGCCCACCGTGATGCCCGTGCCGCGGCGCGGGGCGCGCATCGAGCTGGTGCTCGACGTGGGCGGCGGGCTGGCCGTGCGCGTGGTGGACGGCGCGGGCGCGCCGATCGCGGGCGTGGCCGTGCACCACTTCGCGGGAGCCGGGTGGCAGTCGCCCGTGGTCTCCTCGGGTGCCACGGGCGAGGACGGCGTGGCGGCGTTCGACGCGGTGCCCACCGGCAGCGGGCAGGTGCTGGTGACCAAGGAGGGCCTCGGGGCGGTGCGCCAGATGGACGTGGGCGTGGCGCCGGGGAGCCGCACCGAGCTGACGCTGGTGCTCCAGCCCGGACGCGAGCTGACGGGCACCGTGACGAGCGCGGAGGACCAACGCCCCGTGGCGGGCGTGGTGCTCGAGGTCCACTACCCGTACGTGCCGGGGCTCAAGCCCTCGGCGCCCGTCCGCACGGCCGAGGACGGGCGCTTCCGGCTCCCGATCGACGTGGGCGGCTTCGAGCAGTTCGAGCTGCGGGCGCGGCACGCCGACTACGCCGAGCTGCGCCAGTGGCTCAACTACAACGACTCCGGCTCCGGCTCGATGAAGCAGGACGTCAAGCTCTCGAAGGGCTCCAGCGGGTTCACCGGGCGCGTGATGACGCGCGACGGAGGCGCCGCCAGCGGCGTGACGGTCACCTACGGCCAGGGCCTGCCCGGGCAGAAGCCGCCGCACGCCGTCACCGACGGGGACGGCCGCTTCGAGCTGGCCGCGCCGCCCTGGGCCGCGCCGGGCTCCTCCTGGGGGCTGATCGCCTCCTCGGCCGCGCACGGCGTGGGGTCGGTGTTCGCCCCCCTGCCGCCGCGGGGCGACGCGCGGGGCAAGCCGGTCGAGATCCGCCTGAGCGGCGCCGGCCTGGTGGAAGGCAGCGTGAAGGACGGCGCGGGCGCACCGGCCCCCGGGGCCGCGATCTCCCTGCAGATGGACTGGAACGCGATGCAGGCCCAGGCGCGCGGCGGCGGGCG
>CAZPOZ010000493.1:0-3023 GCA_964588235.1 uncultured Planctomycetales bacterium | reverse complement strand
TACCGCTTCGCCTCGGTGGCCTACCTGGCCCGCAAGCTCGAGGCGGCCGGCGTGCCGCTGGTCGGGCTCGCCGGCGGCCACGCCGTGTTCCTCGACGCGGCGGCCTTCCTGCCCCACGTCCCGCCGCACCGCTATCCCGGCCAGGCCCTGGCCGTCGACCTGCTCGCCCACGCGGGCATCCGCTCCTGCGAGATCGGCACCGTCATGTTCGGGCGGCCCGACCCCGCCGGGGGTCCCGACACGCCGGCCGCCCTCGAGCTCGTGCGGCTGGCCGTCCCGCGCCGCGTCTACACCCAGAGCCACATCGACTACGTGGTCGAGGCGGTCCTCGAGGTCCACGAACGGCGCGCCGCGCTCCACGGGTTCCGCATCGCGGAGCAGCCGCCCCACCTGCGGCACTTCTCGGCGCGCTTCGCCCCCCTCGAGCCCGTCTGATGCCGGTCGCAGGACAGGGCGGCCACCCCGCGGTGCCGGTCCAAGGTCCCGGACTTTCTTCAGAGATTGTGAAGGTCGGCACGTCCTTCGCGTGGGAATCCGCGTGCGGGTGCGGAGCCGCGCACGCGACGCAGGGGGGCGCGGGGGGCAGAGGCCCGGCGCTTGGCCGCGTCCCCGCGCGGCACGCACGTTGCAAGGCACCTGGCGACCGGACAGGGCCCCGGCGGGCCGTGGTGGAGGCCGTCATGGTGTCGTTCAGCCTGGAGCAGTCGGTGGCCAGCGTCGTGGCGGAGGCGCCGCGCAGCCTGAGGGCCTTCCAGCGGCACCACATCGACACGCGCTGCGCCGCGCAGGCCTCGCTGGCCCGGGCCTGCCAGCGCTTCGGCGTGCATCCCGACGACCTGCTCGCCGCCCTCGAGGGCGAGCTCGAGCCTGCGTCGCCGTCCGGCGAGGCGGCCGGGGACTACTCCACGACGATGCGGTAGGTGCCCGTGGCGCCGCCCGGGCCGGTGACCTCCAGCGCCACCGTCCCCGTGAACGTGGCGGTCCACTCGATGCGGCTGGAGGGATCGACTCCGGGGGCCACGTCCTCGCTCGAGGCCAGCTCGATCGTGCCCGTCGGCGTGGTCAGCCGCAGGAGGCTGTCGGGCAGCGTGAGCAGCGTCGTGCGGAACACGTAGGCCGTCCCCGCCCGCACGCGGACGTGGAACCAGTCGCGGTCGTCGGCCGGCGCCAGCACGGCCGCGATGGCGGAGGGGAAGGCCAGCAGCGTGCCTTGCGTGGGCAGGTCGGCGTGGTCGTCGGGCACGGGCACCGGCGTCGAGGGGTCGGGCAGCTCCACCGCCACCTCGGCGGCGTTGGGGTGGTGATCGACCGCCTCCGGCAGGTTGCCCTCGGCGTTGACCGTCACGCGCAGGACGTACGCGCCGCCCGGCAGCCCGGTCACGTCGATCCACTGCCCGTCCAGCGTGCGCACGTACAGGTCCGACCAGCCCGACGACAGGCCCTGGTCGTCGCAGTCGTAGCGCGCCGGCTGGGCGGCGGGGTGGGCCGGCATCCCGTCGAGCAGGCAGAAGCCCTGCTTCACGCCCGCGGCGGCCGGCGCGCCCGCCGCCGTGCGCAGCTCGTAGGCCGCGTAGCCGTGGAGGTGGTGGTGGCCGTGGCAGCCGTGGAACTCGAAGTCGGAGGGATCGATCGGCGGCAACGGCGCCGCCGGCGAGCCGACGTGCAAATCCAGCTCGCCCAGGTTGGCGATGCGCGTGTCGAAGCGCAGGAGGCGGCGCGTGCCCGGCCCCGCGACCGTGCCCTCGACGACCGCGCACTCCTCCGCCAGGAAGGTGCGGTCCACCACCTCGAGGCTGGCCGCGAGCGTGGCGGCGTCGAGCGCGAAGTCCACGCTGCCGCGGGTGCGGCCGTCGGGCAGCAGGAGCGGCGGCGCGGCCTCGGGCTCCGGGTCGGTCCCGCCCCCGCCCCCGCCGCACCCGAGCAGGGCCGTCGCCAGGAGCAGTCCGGCCAGTCGTCGGGGGGCGTGGAGCGTGCGCACGGGCTTCCGGGGGGCGGCCCCATCCTACGGGCGCCCGCCCGGGCGACGCCGCCGGCGGGTCACAGGCCGATGGTGAGCGAGAGCACGGCGGCGTGCGTCCAGGCGAAGGTGAACACCTCGTCGTTGTCGGCGCCGCCCTCGATGCCGCGGTAGCCCAACCCCAGCTCCAGGCCGCGGCTCAGGCGCCGCCGGACGCCCAGGCTCACGTCGAAGGCCCGACCCTGCGGAGCGGCCGCGCCGTCCACGTCCAGGAGGGCGCGCCAGCCGGGGGCGAAGCGCCACTCCAGGTCGGCGTGCAGCAGGGGGACCAGGCCCAGGTCGGTCTTGCGGGCCGACAGCGAGCCCTGGGTGAGCGCGATCTCGGCCGAGCGCACGAGCAGGGTCGCGCCGACGTGCAGGCTCAGGCGCCCCCGTTCGAGCAGCCGGTAACGGTAGCCCAGGCGGTAGGTGTCGAAGCGGTAGGTGCCCTTCGTGGGCACGCCCGCGGCGAAGGTCGCGCCGGCGAACTCGGTCGGGCGCTCGAGCAGCCCGGTCCCCGAGAGGGTCAGGGGCGCGGCCGTGAGCCGGAGCGCGTGCCGCGGCCGCCAGCGCCAGTCCAGGCTGGCCCGCGCCGCGGCGAAGGGGCCGTCGCCGGTCAGGCGCTCGAAGGCCAGGTCGGTCCCCGTGTTGCCGGGGATGCGTACGTCGTTGCGCGAGGTGAACAGGGGGCCCGCCTCCAACGTGAGCCGCCAGCGCGGCTCCGCCGCGGCCGGGTCGGCCGGCGGGCGCCAGGGGGCCTGCGGGGCGGCGGCGGCCGGGAGGGGCAGGGCCAGCGCGGCCCCGAGGGCCAACAGGGAGAGCCGGGAGCGGCCGCGGGAGCGGGGAGGGAGGCGCATGCGCCCGGACCGTAGCCGTCGCGCGCCTCCTGCCCAGCGCCGGGCGCCCCGTCCCGGCGCCCTCCCCGCCCCGGGGGGCGCCCCGTGGGGGGGGCTCAGGCGCAACGCCACCAAGCTAGCCCGCATGTTGCGTGAACACAGGTTGAATCGCGCGGTCCTGGCTGCGTCCT
>CAZPOZ010000492.1:0-3029 GCA_964588235.1 uncultured Planctomycetales bacterium | reverse complement strand
GGCGTTGGCCGCCGGCAGCGAGGAGCAGGCGCTGCTCGGGCTCGAGCGGGAGGCGGCGCAGCGGGGCGCTCCGGCGTCGGTGCGCGCCCGGGCCCTGCGCGCGCGCGCCGGCGCGCACGCGCGCGCACGGCGCTGGGAGCAGGCCCGGGAGCGGCTGCTCGCCGCCCTGGCGCTCGAGCCCGGCGACGCCCGCCTGCTCAACGACCTGGCCGTGACGGAGGACCAGCTGCGGCTGGACCGCGAGGCGTTGGCCCACCTGGCCGAGGCGCTGCGGCTCGAGCCGGGGCTGGCCGTGGCCCAGAACAACGTCGGCATCGTGCACGTGCATCGCGGCGAGCTGGAGGCGGCCGGCGCGGCGTTCCAGGAGCTGCTGCGGATGGACCCGCTGTTCCACCGGGCGCACTACAACCTGGGCGTGGTGCGCGCCGCGCAGGGTCGCGCCTACGAGGCCCGCCAGCTGTTCGAGGAGGCCGCGCGCCTGGCGCCGCGCGACGCCGCGGCCCGCTACAACCTCGGCCTGATGCGCCGCGAGGAAGGGCTGGCGCCGGCCCAGGAGCGGCGTGCCTACGAGGAGGCCCTGGCGCTCGATCCCGGGCTCGGGGAGGCGCACCTGGCCCTGGGCACCTTCCTGGCCGACCCGGCGACGCCCGCGGCCCTGAGGGACCCGGCCCGGGCCGTGCGGCACCTGCAGCGCTTCCTCGACCTGGCCGCCCCCGGAGACGGCGAAGGCCGCGTCGAAGCCCGCTCGTGGCTGCGCTGGCTGACCGAGCACGGCGGCCAGCGCTGACCGGCGACGCTCCCGGGAGGGCGTCCCGCGCGGGGAGGGGCGACCGGCGGGGCCGTGCGTTCAGGCGAGCGCGCGGATCAGCCGCACCACCACGCCGCAGGGGGCGAACGCGTCGGCCGCGAGCCTGAGCGGCGGTTCGGCGCCGCCCAGGGCCTCCAGCCGCACCGTGCCCGCGGGGCTGCGCTCCAGGCGCCGGACCTGGTCGCGCTCCCCCTGCCGGAGCGCCACCAGGTCGCCCACGCCCGGCGCACGCCCGGGATCGATCAGCAGCAGATCGCCGGCCTCCAGGCGCGGCCAGGCGCCGTCCCCGGCCAGACGCCAGAGGAAGCCCCCCGGCGGGACCCAGGCGGGAGCCAGCGCGAGCTCCTCCAGCACGCGGGCGCCGGGGCCCAAGCCGTCGCGGACCTCCACCGCCGTCGCGGCGGGGGCGCCCGGCCCCCCGCCCGCCAGCACGTCGGGCAGCGACTCGACCAGCCGTTCGCGCTCCTCGGGGCTCACCGGCGCCAGCAGCTCGTCGCTGCGCCGGTGGGCCTCGGCCACGCTGCGCACCCCGGTGAGGCGCGCGGCCAGCCGCCGCAGCAGGTCGAGGAAGGGCAGCGGCCCCTCGGCGCCGTCGCTGACCGACTCGAGCAGCGCCGGGTTGCGGGCCACGCGGAACAGGGTCGTGGTGAGCAGGCGGTCCCGCGCGCGACCCAGGTGCCCCCGCTCCCGGTCCAAGGCCTCCACCCGCCGGCGGATCGGCGCCGGGGTGCGCTCGAGGGCGGCCAGCTCCAGCCACGGGGCTGGATCCTGGGCGAGGCCCTTGGCGAGGCGCTCGACCCGGGGGGGCGCGGGGGGGCGCCGGCGGCCCGACTCCAGCAGCGAGAGGTACGGAGCCGTCATGCCCGCCCGGCGCGCGAGCGTCGCCTGGCTCAGCCCGGCCTGCTCCCGCGCCTGACGGAGCGCGGCGCCGAAGGAGTTCCGCGCCATGCCGTGGATCCTACGCCAGGGCCGGCGCCCTTGCGCGCTTGTCATGAGCCGCCCGCGGGCCCGGAATCCGGCGTCGCATCCGAGGGGCTTTGTTGACAAGTCTGTAAAGTGATGTAGACTGAGGGCGTCGGTGGAACAAGGCCCGGGTGGTCCGGGTCCCGCCGGCCAGGAAGGTCTCGGTCGCACCCGGGGGCTCCCAAGGTCCACCGGGGGGTAAGCGGATCGGGCTCGAGGCTCATACGGGAACGGGTCGGACGGGCTGAAGGCCCAAGGGTTCCACCGAGGATCTTCCAGGCGGGGCGCTGCGGCGACGCAGCGCCCCGTCCTTCGTTTCGGGGCCCCCGGGTCCGCTCCGCACGATCAGCGTGCGAACGGGGTTCGCGCCGCGTGGAATCGGTCACACCCGGATCGGGCCGAATCTGGCGCATTGTTCCGCCACCGGGTTCCGCCATGCCCGGCCCGATCCACCCGCCCGGCCCCATTTTCAGGGCTGCGGCGGCCCGCGGCCGAATCCTCGTGGGCGGCGCTCCGGCCCGCCCGGGCCCGGGCACGGACTTTGGTCGGAGGTCTCCCGCAGGCGTGCCCGCGGCAGGGCCGGCTGGCGCAGGAGGCGTTCCCCATGTCGGCCATCCACCTCTCGGAGACGCACGCCCGGCGGCCGACGGAGCGGCGCCCCGTCGCTGCAGGCTCCGTGCGTGCCGGCGCCGGGCCGTCGGCGGCCCGCCCGCGCACGGGCCCCCTCCCGGCGCTCCACCCGGTGCTCGTCCCGGCGCTGCTGTCTGCAGCCCTGCTGCTCGCGCTCCTCGTCCGGCCCGCCCCGGCCTGGGCCGGCGTGAGCGACTATCGGGTCGTGGACGCCGGCGGCGTCTACTTCGGCAACCACCGGTTGTTCTCCAAGCCCGGCGTCGTGCTGGCCGACCGCGTCTACCGGGCGATCCCCGAGTACCGCGAGATCCTCGACCAGGGGCTCACCGACAAGGACGTGCGCTACCACTTCCTGATGAAGAAGGCCTCCGAGCGCTTCGGCGAGGCCGTCAAGCAGGCGGCGCGCGACCTCGACCTGGACCTCGTCGCCGAGGTGGGGGCCGTGCGCGCGGCCCGCAACGGCGTGGCTGCCCCGCCGGACCGCACCGACGAGGTCGTGGCCCGGCTCAAGTAGCCCACGCCGTGCCTGCGCGGCGATCGCTGAACCCTCCGGTGCCGGGGGCCCCGCCCCCGGGCGGTGTGCGCGGGGGGCGCTCCCGCCTGGGCGCGGCCGGCCTGGTCGCCCTGC
>CAZPOZ010000491.1:0-3063 GCA_964588235.1 uncultured Planctomycetales bacterium | reverse complement strand
CGTGCGTGAGGCGGTCCACCCGCCCCGGCACCGCGAGCACCTCCCGCCCCGCGTCCAGCGCCAGGGCGGCCGTGAGCAGGGCCCCGCTGCGCAGCGGCGCCTCGACGACCACGAGCACGTCGGCCAGCGCGGCCACCAGGCGGTTGCGCCGGGGGAAGTGCCAGCGCTCGGGGCCCACGTCGGGGGCGTGCTCGCTCAGCAGGCCGGCCCGCTCCACGAGGTCGTCGCGCAAGGCCGCGTTCTCGGGGGGGTACGCCACGGCCGTGCCGTTGCCCAGCACCGCCAGCGTGGGCGGCGCCTCGGGCGGGGTGGGCGCCCGCAGCGCCCCCGCGTGGGCCGCAGCATCGATGCCGGCGGCCAGGCCGCTCACCACGCACACGCCCCGGCGGGCCAGCCCCTCGCCGAGCTCGGCCGCGACGCGCAGGCCGTCGGCGCTGGCGCGGCGGGTGCCCACCAGCGCCACGCTGGGCCGGTCGGGGGGCCCGAGGCGCCCGGCCAGGAACAGGGCGGCCGGGGGGTCGGCCAGCGCCTGGAAGCGCGTGCGGGGCCAGCGCGGGTCGCAGGGCGTGAGCACCACCACGCCCAGGGCGCTGCAGCGGGACAGGACCGGGGTCGGATCGACGTCGGCGGGGCGGCGGGGGAGCGTGCCCGGCCGCGCGCCCGCGGCCGCGGCCAGGCGTTCGGGCGGCCAGCGCGCCGCCCCGCGCGGGCCGCCGGCGGCCTCCACGGCGCGGGCTGCGGCGCGGGCGGAGAGCCCGGGGGTGAGCGCCAGCTGCAGCCAGGCGAGGGCCTCGGGGTCCATGCCCCCACACCGCGACCGCCCCCCCGCAGGTCACGCGCAGCCCCGCGAGCCGCCCCCCCCCCCGAAACGCCGAAGGCCGCAGCCTCGCGGCTGCGGCCTTCGGAGGGGGCCTGCGGGGGTGCCGGCCAGGCCGGCGGTCACCCTCGCAGGCGCGCGCCCGCCAGGGCGCGAAGAGCTAGTTCACCTGCTTCCAGGTGTTGCCGTCGGCGCCCTGGCCGCCGATCGCCACGGGGCCCGTGATCGCGTTCGCGTTCTGGAAGGCAGCGTCGCCGCCCGGGCCGTTGCCCGTGCCGCTGTAGTTGCTGTCCTCGGTCGCCACGACGTCGCCGCCCTGGTTCGTGAAGAACGTGCGGTTGCCCGACTGGTTGTAGTTCACCGGCCAGGCGTAGCAGCACCACGTCGTCTCGGCCAGGTCGGCGTCCTGGTTGCCGCCGCCCGCGTAGCCCGCCTGGGGCTCGGCCACGCCCGCGCCGTTCGCGTCGGGCAGGTACACGGTGAAGAAGTAGCCCGAGCGGCTGACCTCGCCGTTGCCGTTGAGCACGCGGAAGGCGCCCGACAGCACCGGCGGCACCAGCACGGCCGCCATGCGGCCCGCCGCGGCGCCCGACAGCTCGATGAAGCCGCCGTACTCGCCCGTGCCGTCGTTGTCCTCGTCGGCCTTGGCGGACTGCTGGAACTGCGCCTGCGCGGAGATGATGTTGCGGAGCGTCGCGATCGCCGCCGTCTCGTTGGCCGACAGACGCGCGGCCAGGAGGTTCGGGATGGCGATGGCGGCGATGATGGCGATGATCGCGATCACGATCATCAGCTCGATCAGGGTGAAGCCGTGCTGCTTGCGGGACATTGCGTCTCCCATGGATTGTGGGGTCAGGGTTGAGGGTCTGGGGATCGGGTCAGGAACGACCCCGGAGCCCACGAGGGCGCCCGGCGGTCCGATCGTGGGGCGGGTGAGACCCTGCGATCTGGGCCGCTATCGGCCGGCGCAGGCCCGCGCCTTGAGGGGCGCCGGGTCCCGGACCCGCGCCCCCGCCGCGACGATCCGGCGCCTCAGGGCGCGTCCAGGCCGCGCAACGCGGGCCGGGCGGCCCGCTCGGCGCTCACGCGCCGGGGGTCGAGCGCGTTCGCCCGCTGGTAGGCCTCGAGCGCCCCGTCCCGGTCCCCGGCACCGAGCAGTCCCTCGGCCGCGTCGAGCAGCACGCCGGCCTCCCCGGCCCCCAGCGCGAGCAGCCGCCGCCAGGCGGAGCGGGCGGCGGCGGTGGGCGCGGCCGGCGTCGGGCCCAGCAGCCAGCGCGTCGCCTCGACGGCGACCTCCGCGACGGTCCAGGGGCGGAGCACGAACCAGGCCGTCCCGCCCACGGGACCCGCCCGGGCGAGCTCGCCCAGGCGCGCCTCGAGCTCGAGCCGGCGCGCGGGGGCCTCCTCGGCGCCGGCGGCGGCCTGCGCGGCCAGCAGCGTGCGCCACAGGGCCAGCGCCGGGGTCCCGGGCGCGGGCCTCCCCGCCAGCGCCTGTCGTGCGCCGGTGGCGTCTCCCAACGCGAGACGCCCCTGGGCCCGCTCCAGCGCGGCGGCCTCGGCCCCCGGGCCCTCCCCGACCAGCGCCTCCGCGCGGTCGAAGGCGGCTTCGAGCGCGGGGCGGTCGCGGCGCAGGGCGGCCACGACCCCCCGGAGCCGCGCCACGCGCTGGCGCAGGAGGTCCGTGAGCGCCGGGTTCGGCAGGGGCCCCCACTCGCCGTACTCGGCGTCCAGGCCGGCCTCGAGGGCGGCGCCGCTCGGGTCGACCTGCACCGTCAGGGGCAGGCTCTCCAGCCGGGCCTCGAGGTAGGCGCGCCGCGCCCGCAGCCACAGGAGGGCCACGGCGAGCAGCACGCAGGTCAACACGCCGTAGAGCGCCAGGCGTGCCGCCACCGGGTGGCGCCGGCGCCAGGAGGGGCGCGGCCCCGCGTCGGTCGCGGCCGGCGTGGCCAGGGGCGGCGTGCTCATGGCGTCCCTTCTACGCGGGGGCACCGGCGTCGGCGAGCCCGGGGCCGCCGGGGGGGATCAGCGCGCCGCGAGCTGCTTCTGCAGCTCGAAGATCGGCAGGAACACCGAGAGGCAGATCGTGCCCACCATGATGCCCATGACGGCGATCATGATCGGCTCGATCAGGCTGGTGAGGGCCTTGACCGTGGCCCGCACCTGCTCGTCGTAGAACTCGCTGATCTTCTCGAGCAGCTGCTCGAGCGAGCCGGTCTTCTCGCCGATGCCGATCATGCGCGTGACCA
>CAZPOZ010000490.1:0-3083 GCA_964588235.1 uncultured Planctomycetales bacterium | reverse complement strand
TGGCCGGGTCGCTGTGCTTCCAGCGGGGTCGAAAAAGGTCAAGGAATCCCATCGTTTAGCGCTCCGTAAACTAGGACGAAATATACACGATTCGCCCCCCGTGCTCAGGGACTTGCATCTCCCGAGTCGAACCAAAAACACCTGTAAGGTTTGTGCAGCGACAGTAAGGAAACGCTCCAGCGGTTGGTATATGATGAGGCCACTTCGCAAAGCCTTCCAAGGACCGACCTGTCCCATGCGCTCATTACTTCTCTCGACGCTGCTCTGTGCCATCCTGTGGCAAACCGGCTGTAAAGCAAACTACCCAAACTGCGAGGCTGACTCCGACTGCCCAGGCCACGCCGAGGGCCGCGAGTTCTGCGTCAACGGCAAATGTTAAGCCTGTCGTCCGACGGGAAATGACTGTGGACCGGGCAAAGCCTGTAACGCTGGTCGCTGCGAAGCCGTGCCCGGTTGGTGCGGCAAGCACAGCGACTGTCCGTCCGGACTTTGTGAGCAAAACCGCTGCGTCGCTTGCAAAAACGACGGCGGCTGTCCCGCTGGTGGCCGCTGTAACGCCGGTCGCTGCGAGCCAGACAACCGCAAGGCCTGTAAAACCAGCGACGAATGCGCCGAGACCGAAGACTGCATCGCCGGACGATGCACCCCCGCTGCAGGCAAGCGCTACGGTGCCGATCAGTGCAACCTCCAGGCGATCTATTTCGGCAGTGACCAATACGACTTGTCGTCGGTGAATACCCCAGTCGTGGATGCTGATGCCGAGTGCATCAAGAAGGTGGGTAGGCCGGTCAACATCATTGGCTACACCGATCCGCGTGGCACCGTGGAATACAACCTGTCGCTGTCCGAAAAGCGAGCGCAGGCGGTAAAACGGCGGCTTCGCGATCTCGGCATCCCGGAAAGCAATCTGGCGACGGTTCCTCGGGGTGAGCTGGATGCTTCCGGCAGCGATGAGTCGAGCTGGGAAAAAGATCGCCGAGTGGAGGTAACGTTCCGATGACAAAGCCAGTGGTGCTGCTCGCACTGGGACTGCTGTCTGCGTGCGTCACGACCGATGAAGGTCGCAAGATGCAGGACCAGATCCTGGAGCTTCAGCAGCGCTCGCTCAAAAACGAGCTGGGTGGGGTCGAGCTGAAGAATGAGATCCAGAAACAGGCCGATGATCTGCGCCGTCTCCTCGATGAAGCCAAGCGACTGACGGTGAGCCTGGCCGACGCCTCGCAGAAAGCCGAGCGAGTACAGCTCGATATTATGCAGGTGCAAGGCAAATTTGACGACATCCAGAAGCAGATCGAAGGCTTGCAGCGCAGCTTCGCCGACTACCGCAATCAGTCGGACAGCAAGCTCGGTCAGATCAGCAGCACCCTCGCGAAAAATCCGCCGATTCCCGAGAGTCCCGACGCGCTGTTTAGCGAAGCTCAAAGTCACTATCAGGCAGGTCGTTACCCCGAGGCACGCTACATGCTCGATGCCTTTGTGGCGCGCTATGCCACGGACAGTCGTGCCGCACGGGCCCAGGCGATGGTTGGCGACTCTCACTACGCCGAGGGCAAGTATCGTTACGCGATCTATGCCTACACCAAAATCCTCGACAACTTCCCGCGCAGCGATGAAGTGGAGATCGCGATCTTCAAGAATGGTCAGTCGTTTTTGCAGCTGAAGTTCTGCAAGGAAGCGCGAGCCTATTTCGAGCAGTTTATGAGTCGCTACCCGAAGAGTAAGTTCCGCAGCGAGGCCAGCGAGCGACTCAAGGAAATCTCGCAAAAGGCCAAAGACAAAAACGCCTGCACCACCTCGTAACTGCGAGTCGTCTCCCCGGGCGCTTGAACAGGGCCCAAGGGACTGGTCGTCCTTCACCCAAGGTGTCTCGTTGACCACGGTGGTCGTCGTCAATCCTTCGGCAGCAGCGGGCCGTGTTGGCAAGCAACGGACCAGGCTGCGTCACGCCATCGAAACCGTGATCGGCCCCTGCCGTTTCGTGGAAACAACACGCCCAGGACACGCTCCGCAGCTTGTCCACGAGGCGATTGAAAGCGGGGCGACACGTCTGCTGTCACTCGGTGGCGATGGCACACACCATGAAGTCGTAAACGGAATCATGGCGCATCCCGATGGTGAAGGTGTCACCTTTGGCATTCTTCCGGTTGGGACGGGCGGCGACTTGAAACGAACGCTGGGTGCCCACTCGCTGCCCGACGCGCTGCGCGCTGTGGTCGAGGAACCGGTCCGTGCAGTGGACGTCGGACATGCTCACTTTTTCGACGATGATGGACATCCCACCGAGCGCTGGTTTATCAACATAGCGTCGTGCGGCATCAGTGGTCTGGTTGACCGATTGGTCAATTCCACCACCAAGATCCTTGGTGGCAAGGTCTCGTTCTTTCTCGGTACGGTGCGAGCGCTCGGACGCTATCGACCCACCCTGGTCGAGGTGATCGCGGATGGACGAAGCCTGGGCCAGCATGAAGCCATGATGGTTCTCGTCGGCAATGGTTGCTTCGCGGGTGGCGGCATGCAGTTTTGTCCTCACGCCCAGCTAGATGACGGACTGCTCGATCTATTGATCGTTCCGGCGGTGCCGCGATTGCCTTCACTGCTGCGGACTCGCCACCTGTATCAGGGAACCCTCGCTTCGGTCGACGGCGTCATCAGCGCTCGGGCCACTTGGGTCACGGTTCGTCCGCTCACCGAAGCTGCACCGCTATGGCTAGATCTCGACGGGGAATCGCCTGGAGCAGCGCCCGTCACCTTCTCGGCCCAACCCAAGCGGTTGCAGCTGGCCGGCTGGAAGCGCCCGACTCCTGAATGCGTCTCAACGGGGTTCCCCTCGCGGCCTAGATTGCCGTAACATGGCCGCCGATGTCGCAAGCAGGTTCAGGTCATGCCACCGGTGCTTCCTATCGAGGGGAGTTTCCCGTCGCATTTGGCCGATACCTTTTGCTCAAGCGACTGTCTCGCGGTGGGATGGGCGAAATCTTCCTGGCCAAAGTGGGAGAGATCCAAGGCTTCGAAAAGTTCGTCATCATCAAAAAGATCCTGCCGCAGCTCGCCGCCAACGATGACTTCATCACCCGGTTTATCGA
>CAZPOZ010000489.1:0-3085 GCA_964588235.1 uncultured Planctomycetales bacterium | reverse complement strand
ATGGCCTGGCGCCGGCGCATGGGCCTGCTGGCCGTGGCGGAGGTGCTCTTCGCGGGCGTGGGCGGGCCGGGGCGGGGCGTGGCGGTGACGCTCTGGCAGGGCGCGGTCTGGGTGGCGCTGCTCGTGGGCGGCCTGGCGCTCTCGCGCGAGGTGGCGCGCATCACGGGCGAAGAGGGCCTCGAGGTCGATCCCGCGCGCCGCCGGCTCTGAGCGCGGCGCAGGATCCGTCCTGGGCTCAGCGCTCGGCGTTCGTCGGCTTGAGCTTGGCGGCACGGCCCTTGGCGAGGATCTCCTCGGCCAGGCGGTTGGAGGCCTCGTTCGTGCTGATGTTGCTGGCCTTGCTCATGGCGAAGACCCGCTTCAGCGCGTTGTAGATGTTGTCCACCTTCTTGCGCGAGCGGGCCTCGTTGTAGCCGCCCTTCTCCACCTCGATGGAGACGTTGATGATGCCGCCCGCGTTGATCACGTAGTCGGGGGCGTAGAGGATGCCGGCGGCGCGCAGCTTCTGGCCGTGCTCCTCCTTGAGCAGCACGTTGTTGGCCGCGCCGGCCACGACGCGCGTCTTGAGCCGCGGGATCGTCTCGTCGTTGAACACGGCGCCGAGCGCGCAGGGCGCCAGCACGTCGCAGCGCGTGAAGAGGATCTCGGCCGGATCGACGATCGTGCCGCCCGTCTCCCGGGCCACCTCCTGCACGCGCTCGGAGGAGATGTCGGCCAGCAGCAGCAGCGCGCCCGCCTTCGCCAGGTGCTGCGCCAGGTAGCGCCCGACGTGCCCGCAGCCCTGGAGCGCCACCGTGCGCCCGCGCACCTCCGGCGAGCCGAAGGCCTCCTCGAGGCAGGCCACGATGCCGCGGAAGCAGCCCAGCGCGGTCCAGGGGGAGGGGTCGCCGCTGGAGCCCATCGAGTGGGGCAGGCCCGTGACGTGCTTCGTCGCGCGCCGCACGATGACCATGTCTTCCACCGAGGTGCCCACGTCCTCGGCCGTGATGTAGGCGCCCGAGAGGCTCTCCACGAAGCGCCCCATCGCCAGGAACAGCTTCTCGCTCTTCTGGGTCTTGGGATTGCCCAGGATCACGCTCTTGCCGCCGCCCAGGCCCGTCTCGGCCACCGCCGACTTGTAGGTCATGCCCTTGGAGAGGCGCAGCACGTCGAAGAGGGCGTCCTCCCACGAGGCGTAGGGCCACATGCGCAGGCCGCCCAGGGCCGGCCCCAGCGTCGTGTCGTGCACCGCGATCAGCGCGCGCAGCCCCGAGTCGGGATCCTCGCAGCGCACCACCTGCTCGTAGCCGGCCTGGGGGAGGCGGGTGATCTTGAGGCTCATGGACGGCGGCTCCGGGACCGGCGGACGTCGGGAGCCGACGACGTTACCCCCCCCGGGCCGGCCTCCGAACAAAAGGGCCCCCGGTGCGTCGAAGGCCGCCGGGCACCCGCGCGCCACCGGCTACGTCGAGCCGGCGTCACCGTCGGTCGGCGGCTCCGGCGCCGGCCCGCGCGCGCGCTTCGACGGTGTTGCACGGCCCTTGGTCGCGGGGCGCTTGGCCGAGCCGCCCTTCGCGGCGGGGCCCTTCGGGGCACGGTCCTTCGTGGTGCGGCCCTTCGTCGTGCGTCCGCCGCGCGCGCGGCCCCCGCCGCCGGCGGCCACCTTCTCGGCGCGCTGGGCGAGCAGGTCCACGGCCTCGGCCAGCGTGAGGGCGGCGGGGTCGGCCGAGCGGGGCAGGCTCGCGTTGAGCTGCCCGTCGGTCACGTAGGGCCCGTAGCGCCCCGAGAGGATGCGCAGGGTCGCGCCCGTGGCCGGGTGGGCCCCGAGCTCGCGCAGCGGCGCCGCCGGCGCCCGCTGGCCGCGGCGCGAGCGCGGCGCCTTGAGCACCTCCACGGCCTGCGCCAGCGTGAGGTCCAGCACGCTCACCCCCGCGGGCACCGAGCGCGACTCGGTTCCCCACTGCACGTAGGGGCCGTAGCGCCCGATGCGCGCCTCCACGTGGCGCTGCTCGGGATCCTCGGGGTGCACGCCCAGGTCGCGGGGCAGGGACAGCAGGCGCAGCGCCAGCGGCAGGTCCACCTGCGCGGGCTCCATCCCGGGCAGCAGGCTCACCATCTTGGGCTTCTCGCCCCCCGGGACCGCCTCGCCGCGCTGCACGTAGGGCCCGAAGCGCCCGGTCCTGACGTAGACGGCCAGGCCCGTGGCCGGGTCGTTGCCCAGCGGCACCGGGCCGCGGGCGGCCGCCTCGAGCAGGGCCACGGCCTTCTCCAGGGTCAGCTCGTCGGGCACGGTGTCCTCGGGCAGCGAGGCGCGCCGCTCGCCGTCGGAGAGGAACAGGCCGAACTTGCCCACGCGCACCTCGACCTTGCGCCCCGCCGCCTCCCCGAGGGGGTAGGCGCAGGCCGAGCGCGGGTCCACCTCGTCCAGGCCCCGGGCGACCAGCGTGCGCAGGCCGGGCCGGCCGTTGCCCTCGTAGAAGCGACGCAGGTAGGCGCGGCCGTCGTCCTCGCCGCGCGAGATCGCGTCGAGCCCCTCCTCCATGCGCGCGGTGAACTCGAAGTCGAGCACGTCGCCGAAGTGGTCCTTCAGCATGCGCACCACGACGAAGGCCGTCCACGAGGGCACCAGCATCGTGCCGCGGCGGAAGGCGTAGTCGCGCTCCAGCAGCACGGCGATGATGCTGGCCCAGGTGCTCGGCCGCCCGATGCCGCGCGTGTCGAGCTCCTTGACCAGGCTGGCCTCGGTGTAGCGCGCGGGGGGCTGCGTCTCGTGGCCTTCGGCGGTCACGCCGCGGGCCGTGACGGCCTGTCCCTTCGCCAGCGGCGGGAGCACGCGGTCCTGGTCGGCCAGCTCGCTCTCGGGGTCGTCCGAGCCCTCGACGTAGGCGCGCTGGAAGCCGGGGAAGGTGAGCGTGCGCCCGCTCGCGCGCAGCACGGCGTCGTCCACGGCGAGGCGCACGGCGACCCGCTCGCCCCGCGCGTCGGGCATCTGCGAGGCCACCGTGCGCTTCCAGATCAGCTCGTAGAGCGCCCCCGCCTCGGCGCCGAACTCCTGGCGCACGCTCTCGATCGGCCGGAACTCGGCGCCGGCCGGGCGGATGGCCTC
>CAZPOZ010000488.1:0-3088 GCA_964588235.1 uncultured Planctomycetales bacterium | reverse complement strand
CGGGAGGAGGAAGCGGCCTGAGCGCCCGGCTCCAGCGCGCCGCACGTGCCTCGCACCGCCCGTCTGCGTGGCGTTGCCGATGAGCCTCCCGGCCGCGCCCGTGCTCTTCGCGGGTGGAGGCACGGTGGGCCACCTGGCCCCGGCCTTCGCCCTGGCCGAGGCGCTCGAGGCCCGCGGCGCCGCCCACGCCCTGGCCACCCCGGGCGAGGAGCAGGAGCGGGCCTGGCTGCCCGAGGGCGCCCCGGCGCCCCACCGGGTCGACGCCCCCCGCTTCCCCCGCCGGCCCGCGGCGTTGCTCGCCTTCCTCCCGCGCCTGCTGCGGGCGGTGCGCGCGGCCCGGGCGCTGCTGCGGCGCCTGCGCCCCGGGGTGGTGGTCGGGCTGGGCGGCTGGCCCTGCGTGCCCACCTGCCTGGCGGCGGTGCTCGAGCGCGTGCCCCTGGCGCTGATCACCAGCGACCGCCGGCCGGGGCTCGTCGTGCGGCTGCTCGCCCCGGCGGCGTGGCGGGTCTACGCCGCGCACGCCGCCTCGGCGCGGGCCCTCACGCGCCGGCTGCTGCCCGGCCCGCTGCCCGCGACGCGGGTGACCGGCGTGCTCGTGCGTCCGGCGGTGGTGGCCGCCCGGCCCGACCCCGCGGCCCTGGGCCTGCACGCGGGCCTGGCCACCCTCTTCGTCGTGGGCGGCAGCCTCGGGGCCCGGGCGCTCAACGAGGCCGTGGTCGCGGGCCTGGCCGCGGCCGTGGAGGCCGATCCCGCGCTCGTCGGCCGCCTGCAGGTGCTGCACGCCACGGGGCGGCAGGGCGAGGGCGTCGAGCAGGCCTACCTGCGGCTCGGCCTGCCGCACCGCGTCGTGCCCTTCGTGCGGGCCATCGGCACGGCCTACCGCAGCGCCTCGCTGGTGCTCTCCCGCGCCGGGGCGCTGACCTGCGCCGAGCTCGAGGCCACCGGGGCGCCGGCGGTGCTCGTGCCCTACCCGCACCACCCGGACCGCCAGCAGTACGGCAACGCCGCGCCGCTGGTGGCGCGCGGCGGCGCGCTGCTGATCGAGGAGGCGGCGCTCACCCCCGCCCGCGTGCGCGACGAGGTCGTGCCGCTGGCGCTGCACCCGGCGCGCCTGCGGGCGCTCTCGCTGCGGCTCAAGGCCGCCTTCCACGACGCGGCGCCGGAGGTGGCCGAGGAGCTCGTGGAGCGCGCGCGCGGCCGGCGCGAGCCCCGCCCCGCCCGCGCCGCCGCGGGGGGCGCCGGCCCGCGGCTCCGCATCCAGGGGCCGGCCCCGGCGACCGATCCCTCCTAGCGGGGCCCCGCCCGCGTGCCCAGGCGCACGCGTCCGTCGGCCCCTGTCGGAAGCGACCCGATGATGGACGCCGTGCTGCCCGCCCTGACCGCCCACGAGCCGGCCGACCTGCTCGCCGGCGCGCGCTCCGTGTTCCTGGTGGGCGTGGAGGGCGTGGGCGTGAGCGGGGCCGCGCGCCTGCTCCGGGCCCGCGGGCTCGCGGTGGCCGGCAGCGACCGCCAGCCCGGCGAGCGCCGCGCCGCGCTCGAGCCCCTGGGCGTGGCCGTGACCGGCGGCGACGACCCTGCCGCGCTGCCCGCCGCGCTCGACCTGCTCGTGCGCTCGGCCGCCGTGCCGCGCACGCACCCCCAGGTCCAGGAGGCCGTGCGGCGGGGCGTTCCGGTGCTGACCTACGCCGAGACCGTGGGCGCGCTCATGGCCGGGCGCACCGGCGTGTGCGTGGCCGGCTGCCATGGCAAGACCACCACCACCTCGCTGATCGCCTCGGCCCTGGTGCGGGCGGGCGCCGACCCCTCCTTCCTCGTGGGCGGCACGCTGCGCGAGCACGGCACGGGGGCGCGGGCGGGGGCCGGCCCCTGCTTCGTGGCGGAGTCGTGCGAGTACGACCGCTCCTTCCACGCCCACCGGCCCACGGTGGCCGTGGTCACCAACGTGGACGAGGACCACCTCGACTACTACCGCGACCTGGCCGAGATCCAGGAGTCGTTCCGCGTCTTCGCCAGCCTGCTGCCCGCGCACGGCGTGCTGATCGTCAACGAGGCCTACGCCCCCCTGTTCCGCGGCGACCGGCGGCTCAGGGCCCGGCTGGAGACCTTCGGCTTCGGCTCCTCGGCCACCTGGACCGCCTCGGAGCCGGGCCTCGCCCCCGCCGACCCGGCGGGTCCGCCGGGCTCGGAGGGCGGGGCCGGGGCCGGGGGCGACGGCATCGTCTTCCGCGTGGCCCGTGAGGGGCGCGGGCTCGGCGAGCTCTCCCTGCCGCTCCTGGGCGCCCACAACGCGCTCAACGGGCTGGCCGCCGCCGCGGCGCTCACCGCGGCGGGGCTCCCCTGGCCGGCGGTGGCCTCCGGGCTGGCCGCCTTCGAGGGGGTGGGCCGCAGGCTCGAGCGCGTGGCCGAGCGCCGGGGCGTGCTCGTGCTGGACGACTACGGGCACCATCCGGCCGAGATCCGCGCCGTGGTGCGCGCGCTCCGGGCCCGGCACCCGGGCCGGCGCCTGGTGGTCATCTTCCAGCCGCACCAGGCCAGCCGCACGCGCTGCCTGCTCCACGAGTTCGCCACGGCCCTGGCGCAGGCCGACGAGGCCTGGCTGCCGCCGATCTACTTCGCGCGCGACAGCGAGGAGGAGCGCCGCAGCGTGACCTCGGAGGACCTCGCCGCGCGGGTGCGCAACGAGGGCGGCCGGGCCGCGACCTTCCCGGGGCTGCGGGCGGTGGTCGAGCACGCGCTGCAGGCCCTGGCCCCGGGCGACGTGGTGGTGACCCTGGGGGCCGGCGACGTGGACGAGGTGGCGCGTGGTCTCGCCCGCCGACTTTGACGCCGCCCGGCGCGGGGCCGCCGAGCTCTCGGGCCGCACCTCGCTGGGGGTGGGGGGGCGCCCGGAGCTGTTCTTCGAGCCGGCCACGCCCGCGGAGGCGGCCGCCGTCGTCCAGGCCCTCGCCCGGCGTGGGATCCCGCTGCGCGTGCTGGGCGGCGGCTGCAACCTGCTCGTGGGCGACGGCGCGGTCGAGGGGGCGGTGCGGGCCACGCGGCGCCTCAGGGGGTTCCAGGTGAGTAGCTACGAGACGCTCGGGTACGACGA
>CAZPOZ010000487.1:0-3093 GCA_964588235.1 uncultured Planctomycetales bacterium | reverse complement strand
GGCCGCATGAGGACCTTGACGAACCTTCAGGAGTCCCATCCAGCGCGTCGGTGGCAAGGCGCGTCTACCCGGAACCTGCCGTCGCGGGTCCCTGGGGGCTCCGCCATCCCGCCTCGAGCTTGCGACCCGCAGCACCAGGCGCGGGGCCCTCAGCCGCCCGGGCTCAGCGCTCGGCGCGCACCAGCAGCACCGTGATGTTGTCGGGCCCGCCCCGCTTCTCGGCCAAGGCGATCAGCCGCTGGCAGACCTCGAGCGTGGAGCCCCCCCGCCGCAGGTCGTCCTCGAGGTCGCGGTTGCTGACGACGCCCGAGAGCCCGTCGGTGCACAGGAGCAGCGCGTCGCCGGGTTGGAGCGCATGCCGCTCGGCCACCACCTCCAGCGGCTCCTCGCTGCCCAGCGCCTGGAGGATGATGTTCTTGCCGGCGATCTTGTCGGCCTCCTCCTCGGTGATGATGCCGTCCTCGATCAGCTTGCCGACCAGGCTCTGGTCCTTCGTGAGCTGCTTGAGGTGCCCGCCCCGGAAGAGGTACGCGCGGCTGTCGCCCACCTGCCCCACCACGCAGGTGTCGCCCAGCACCCAGGCCACGGTCAGCGTGGTGCCCATGCCCCGGCGCTGCGGGTTGGCCTCGCCCTCCTGTCGGATCGCATTGTTGGCCGCCTCGACGGCCGCGATCAGCGTGCGACGGCACCAGAGCTCCAGGTCGTCACCCGCCTCGCGCGCGGCGCGGCTGCGCACGGCCATCTCGGCGCCCAGGACCGAGACGGCCAGACCGCTGGCCACCTCGCCGGCCAGCGCCCCGCCCATCCCGTCGGCCACGGCGAAGAGGGCCCCGGGGAAGAGACTCTCCACCCGGCCGTCGGCGCTCCCGCCCCGGGCGTCGGCCTGGCCGACCAGATGACCCCAGAGGGTGTCCTCGTTGTTGCTCCGAACGAGCCCCTTCGAGGTCCGGCCGCTCCAGGTGAGAGTCAGGCGCCGCCCCCCCTCGGGAGGCCGCTCCGCCTGGTTCGATTGGGCCATCGGGTCGCTTCGGGGGGCACGCCGGGGCGCACCGCGCGCGCGGTGCGATCTGCTGGCCGAGGCCCGGACGGGCCCCGGCCCCGGAGCGGAAACGGTACCGAGGGGAAGGCCCCCCTGCAATCCAGGGCCGGCGCGGGGGGTGTCCTGGCCTGCTCCCCCGGCGCGGGAGCGGGTCGCTGGGCCGGGGGCGCTCAGGCCCGCATCGGCCCGTTGCGTAGGCCGGCGCGTCCCCGCGCCGCCGCAAGCGGCAGCGGGGGCGGCCTCGCCGCTGCGGGCCTTCCCCGGCGCCCCGCTTGCTGGGCGCAAGGCGAAGCTGCCCTCCAGCGCCCCGGTGGGCCTCCGTCCCGCCTTCAGAGAGCAGAGGGTGCACACGACCCCGACGCGAGCGGCCCTCTGCCCCCGTGCGAGAATCGCCCCCGGGCGCCCGCGCCTTCGCCCCGCCGCTCCGGAGCCCCATGCGGTCCCGAACCTCCCCTTCCCTCCTGGTCCTGCTCGCCCTGCTCGGTGCCGCCGGCCCCCGCGGCGCCGCGGACGAGCCGCCCCCGCCGAGCGCCCCGCCCGCCGCCCCCTCGGCGAGCCCCGCGAGCGTCGAGCTCCTGCTCCTGACGGGGGCGCCCGAGCGCGGCGCGCTCGAACGGCTGAGCGCTCAGGCGGTGCTGCTCGCCGGCGCGACGCCCCGGCCGCTCGAGCAGGTGCGCGACCTGGTGGGTCCCGCGGCGCCGCCGGCCGCCGCCCCGGCCGACCGGCTGCAGGTCCGGCTCGTGGGGGGTGACGAGTGGCTCGCCGAGACCTGGGCCCCCGCGGGCGAGGGCCTGCGGCTCGGCTCCCCCGCCTTCGGCGTGCTCGAGCTCCCGTTCGACGCCATCGCCAGCCTGGCCTTCGTGCCGTCGAAGGCGGGCCCCTGCTACGAGCCCACGGTGGGGCCGCCGCTGCCCACGGGCACCGACGCGGCGCGCCTCGTGGGCGGCGACGAGGTGTTGGGCACGGTGGTCGGCGCGGCCGCCGCCGGCCTCACGTTCGAGCTCGAGCGGGGCGCCACGCGCACGCTGGGCTGGAGCGAGCTCCAGCTGGCCACGCTCGACAACCCGCGCCGCGACCCGCCCCCGGGAGGGCACGTCGAGGTGGAGACGCACGGCGGGGACCTGCTGGTCAGCCCCGGCCCCGTGGAGGGGGATGCGGCGACGGGCCTGAGCGTGCCCCTGCTCAGCCTGCCCGGCGCCGTGGCCCGCGTGCCGCTCGCGCTCGTGGCGCGCGTGCGCTGGCGCGGCCCGCGCCTCACCGACGCCACGCGCCTGCCGTTCACGGCCCTCTACCGCCCGCTGGTGCCGGCGCCCCCGGGCTCGCTGGCCGAGGCCTTCCTCGAGCGGGACCGCGGCGCGCGCGTGGGGCGGCGGCCCCACGGTTGCGCGCTGCGCCTGCGGGGCACGCGCTACCGGCACGGGTTCGCCGTGCACTCCGGTTCCGAGATCCGCCTGGCGCTGGAGGGCCGGTTCGGCACCTTCGAGACCCTCGTGGGCATCGACGACGAAGCGCTCGAGGAGGCGGCCGGCCGCGACGTGGTGCCGGGCGACGTGGACGTGCGCGTGCTCGGCGACGGCAAGGTGCTCTTCGAGGCGCAGGGCCTGACGGGCCGCGCCGAGCCGCGGCGCGTCGGGCCGCTCCCGGTGGCGGGCGTGAAGGAGCTGGTGCTCGTGGTGGACTACGGCGGGCACGACGAGACCCTCGACCGCGTCACCTGGGCCGAGCCCCTGCTGCGCCCGTGATCCCCTGGATCCCGTGGACCTCGTGGACCCCGTGAGCCCCGTGGACGCCGTGGAGCCGCGTGCCGCTGCGGAGCCAGCCGACCCCGTGGAGCGGCGGCCTGCCCCATGACCTTCGCCTGGCCCTGGGCGCCGCTGCTGGTGCTGCCGCTGCTGGGGGCGGCGGCGCTGCGCGAGCTCGGGCTCGGCGGCCCCCGCAGCCGGCGGCTCGCCCGCAGCCTGGCGCGCGTCACGCTCCTGAGCACCCTGGGCCTGGCGCTCGCGCAACCCTCGCTCAGCTGGCGGGCGGCGCGGCGGGAGCGCTCGCTGGTCGCC
>CAZPOZ010000486.1:0-3094 GCA_964588235.1 uncultured Planctomycetales bacterium | reverse complement strand
GGCCGCCCCGCCAGCGCCGCGAGCAGGTCGAACTCGACCCGCGTGAGGGCGAGCTCCGCGCCGTCCACCGCGGCGCGGCGGGCCGCCACGTCCAGCTCCAGGGGCCCCAGGCTCAGCACCCCCTCGCGGCGCAGGACGGGGCGCCGGAGGCGCGCGGCGACGCGCGCGAGCAGCTCCTCGGGCCAGAAGGGCTTGGCCACGAAGTCGTCGGCCCCCAGCTCGAGCGCCCGCACGCGGTCGCGGGCGTCCTGGCGCGCGCTGAGCACGAGCACGGGCAGGTCGGCCTCGCCGCGCACGCGCTTGAGCACGTCGAGCCCGTCGGCGCCGGGCAGCATCAGGTCGAGCACCACCAGCGCCAGCCCGTCGAGCGGGCTCCGGAGGGCCTCGGCCCCGTCGCGCACCCAGGTGGTGGCGTAGCCCGCGCGCTCCAGGTGCGTGGCCACCTGCCGCCCCAGGCGTTCGTCGTCCTCCACGAGCAGGATGCGCGGCCGGTCCATGGCGGGCGGAGTGTACGCCCCGGGCCTCGGCCGCGGCCGGGAGGGCGCGAGGGGCCCGCCGCGGGCAGCGCAGCCCGCCCGGAGCGCGCGGGGGGGGCCGGGGCCGCGCGCCCGGGCCCGCCCCCGCCCCCGGGAGCTCCTCCCGCCCCCCGGCCCCCCCCGCCCCCGATCCCCTCCGCTCCCGCGGCTTCCCCGCCCCCCGGCCGGCCCCTTCGCCCGGCTCCGGCGCGCCGCCCCGTCCGGCGTGCGCCCCTAGGCCCCCACGTGCTCCCCCGCCCGGCTCCCCAGCAGTCCGTACTTGCGCATCTTGTTGAACAACGTCGTGCGGTTGATCATCAGCGCCGCGGCCGTCTCCTGACGGTTCCAGCCGTGGCTCTTCAGCGTGCGCTCGATGATCTCCCGCTCCGGGATCTCCAGCGCCTTCCTCAGCGGCAGCGTGCGGCCGGGCTCGGGCGCGGCCAGGGCGCGGGTCATCTCCGCCGGCAGGTCGGCCGGCGTGAGGGCCTCCCCGCGGCAGAGGATCACGCCGCGCTCGATCACGTTCTCCAGCTCGCGGATGTTCCCCGGCCAGGCGTAGGACTGGAGGATCGTCATCGCGGTGTCGTCGATCGTGTGCACCGGCTTCTGGTTCTCGTCGGAGAAGCGCCGCAGGAAGTAGGCCGCCAGCAGGGGCACGTCGCCCACCCGCTCGCGCAGCGGGGGCAGGTGCAGGGGGACCACGCTGATGCGGTAGAAGAGGTCGCGGCGGAAGGTGCCGGCCTCCACGCGGGCGGAGAGGTCCTCGTTCGTGGCGAGCACCAGGCGCACGTCCACCTTGACCGTCTCCTCGCTGCCCACGGGCTCGAAGCAGCGCTCCTGGAGCACCCGCAGCAGCTTCACCTGCAGGCCGAGGCTCGCCGCGCCCACCTCGTCGAGGAACAGGGTGCCCCCGTCGGCGGCGAGGAAGCGCCCCTGGCGCGCGTTCGTGGCCCCGGTGAAGGCCCCCCTGGCGTGCCCGAAGAGCTCGCTCTCCACCAGGCCCTCGGGGAGGGCGCCGCAGTTCATCTCGACGAAGGGGGCGTCGCGGCGCCCGGAGGCCTCGTGGATGCTGCGGGCGATCATCGACTTGCCCGTGCCGCTCTCGCCCGTGATCAGCACCGTGGCCCGGGCCGGGGCGACCGCCTCGACCGTCTCGAAGATCTTCAGGAAGGCCGGGTCGCGCCCCACGGCGCGGCGCGGGCCCTTCACGGTGGCCAGCTGCGCCTTGAGGTCGGCGTTCTCGCTCTTCAGCCGCGCGCGCTCCAGCGCCCGCTCGACGACCACGACCATCTCCTCGTCCAGGATCGGCTTGGTCACGTAGTCGAAGGCGCCCTCGCGGATGCCCCGCACCGCGTTCTCGATCGTCCCGTAGCCGGTGATCAGGATCACCTCGGTGTGCGGGTGGTCGCGCTTGACGCGCTTGAGCACCTCGAAGCCGTCCGCCCCGGGCATGTTGATGTCGGAGATCACCAGGTGCACCGGCTTGGCGGCCAGCAGGCGGAAGGCCTCCTCGGCGCCCGCGGCGGCCTCGACCTCGTGGCCGTGCTTCTTCAGCAGCAGCCGGAGCGTGCGGGGCACGAGGGGGTCGTCGTCTACGATGAGGATGCGGGCGCTCACGCGACCTCCGGGACGGGCTGCTCGGCGGGCTGACGGACCGGCAGGCTGATGGTGGCCAGGGTGCCGCCCTCGGGCGGGCACTCGAGCCGGATGGCGCCGCCGAACTTCTCCACGATGCGGGCCGAGATCGGCAGGCCCAGGCCCGTGCCCTTGCCGGGCTCCTTCGTGGTGAAGAAGGGCTCGAACACGCGCGGCAGGACGGCCGGCGGGATGCCGGGGCCGTCGTCGCGCACGCAGATCGTGAGGCGGTCGTCCACGCGCCGGGCCTCCACGTGGACGTGGCCCCCGGCCCCCGTGGCGTCGCAGGCGTTGCGGATCAGGTTCGTCAGCACCTGGTACAGGCCGCGGGGCAGGGGCAGGCGCTCCACCTCGGGGGTCACCTGCCGCGTGATCCGCGGCGCGCGCTCCGCCGGCGCGAGCGTGACCGCCGTGACCGACTCCTCGACCAGGCCCACCAGCGGCTGCGGCGTCTGCTCGACGGCCGCGTGCCGCGAGAAGGTGAGCAGGCTCTGCACGATGTCGGCCATGCGCACCAGGCCCGCGTGCGCCAGGTCCACGATCTCGGTGGCCTCGGCGTCGGCGGCCACGGTCTCGCGCAGCATGCGCACGCAGCGCAGCGTGGCGTCCAGCGGGTTGTTCAGCTCGTGCGCCACGCCCGCCGCGAGCTTGCCGATCATGGCCAGCTTGTCCTGCACGCGCAGGCGCTCCCGCAGGCTCTGGTTCGTCGAGAGCGCCTGGTGGTGCTCGAGGGCCTTGGCCACGGTGGCTGTGATCTCGGCCGTCTGGCAGGGCTTGGTGAGCACGTTGAAGGCCCCGGCCCGCATGAGCTCGACGGTCTTCTCGACGGTCCCGAAGCCCGTCACCACGATGGGCACGGCGGCCGGGGCGGCCTGCTTGAGCCGTTGGATCAGCTCGAGCCCGCCCAGGGGCTGCATCGTCAGGTCGGAGAGCACCACCTGGGG
>CAZPOZ010000485.1:0-3102 GCA_964588235.1 uncultured Planctomycetales bacterium | reverse complement strand
AGGCGCTCGCGGGCCTGGAGGGCTCCTTCGGCGTGCTCCGGCGCGTGCTGGCCCCCGAGGGCCAGGACCTGCCCGAGACGCTCGAGAACCGCGTGCGCGTGGTGTTGTTCCGCAAGGCGCCCGCCTACGCGCGCTTCTGCGAGTGGTTCGGCGCGCGCAACAAGGTGGACGAGCAGGTGCCGGGCTGGTCGCGGGCCGTGCAGCGCCAGCCGGCGTTCTGGTGGGTGCAGGGCGAGCCGGCGGTGGCCGTCTACCAGTTCCCCAACACGGACAAGACCCTGATCAGCAACGCCGTGCACAACGCCGCGCTCGTGCTGCTGACGAAGTACCGCATGAACTACCGCTTCCCGCCGCCGTGGCTGCGGGAGGGCTTCGCCTACGTGCTCGAGATGGAGTCGATCGGCTACAGCCTCTCCTTCACGCTCGGGCGGGGCGGCGGCACGAACCAGGGCGGCGGCGACACCGCCCCGCCCTGGGCCGACAGCTCGAAGTGGAAGGAGGCGCTCAAGGCCGCGGTGGCCGGGGGCCAGGATCCGCCGCTCAAGCGCCTGGCCTCGCTGCAGCCCGAGCAGATGGGCTACCCCGAGCTGGTCAAGAGCTGGAGCGTGGTGGACTACCTGATCCGCCGGGACCGCGCCCGCTTCAAGGCCTTCGTGGACCAGGCCAAGCAGGCCCGGGACGCGCCGGAGGAGGACGCGCTGACGGCGGCCTTCGGCCTCGGCTACCGGCAGCTGGACGACGCCTGGCGCGCCTGGGTGAGCAAGGGGTTCGGTCCTCCGTAGGCCCGGGCCGGGGCCCGGGGGCCGGGGTGGGCGGCAGGGGGACCGCCCGAGGGCTACAATCGGGTCCGAGCGTGCGACGCCAGCCCGACCCTGATCCGCCCGACCGCCGGCGCCCGACGCACGGGGCTGGGCGTCGCGCCTCCCGCGTGCCTTCCCTCACCGCCGCCCCGCGCCGCCCCGGGCGGCGGGGCTGGCTCCGGGCCGGGCTGCTGCTGCTGCCCTGGGCGGGCCTGGCGGGCGCGCCCCTGGAGGCCGCCGACGACGACCTCGAGCCGCGCCCGCCCTGGGTGTTCTTCACCACGCCCGACGACGAGGCCGCGCGGGCGATCGACCTGGCCGTCGAGAACGGCTTCGGCGACCTGAACAAGGCCGTCACCGCGCGCGAGCTGCTCGTGCGCCGCTTCGGCCTGTGGAGCGTGCCCCGGCTGGCCGCCGAGGTGGAGGCCCAGCGCAACGACTCGGGCGTGCTCAACGCGACGCTGACGACGATCGCGCTGCGCGAGGCGCTGGGCCCGGCGCCGGCGCTGCTGCCCCTGCTCAAGCCCTTGATCGACGCGGCCCGTCACACCGAGCCCTGGAGGCGGGCCGCCGCCGTCCTCGCCCTGGGCGCCTTCCACGGGCCGGAGGGGCTGGGGGAGCCGCGCCGCTACGCCGACCGCACGCAGGTGACCGACCCCGTGGTGGAGGCCCGGCGGCTGCTCGAGGGCGAGGGCTACACCCTGCTCGAGTCGTACCTGCAGGACCCCAACGCGCCCGTGCGCGTCGCGGCCTACCTGGCCCTGGCCAAGTCGGGCGGCCGGGCGGCGCGCGAGCGCGTCGACCGGGGCGCCCCGGCCCGGGACGTGGCCGTCGAGCCGCGCATGGCGCGGCTGGTGGCCCTGGGGCTGATGGGCGTCGCGGGGGTGGCGGAGTTCGACGAGGAGCGCTTTCTCCAGGCGCTGGGCGACGAGGAGACGCGCGTGCGCGCGGCCGCCGCCCTGGGGGCCGCGCTCCAAGCGGTCTCCGACGCCCCGCCGCCCTGGACCCGGGCCCCCGACCGGCTGCTGCGGGCCTTCTCCGCCGCCGCCCTGAGCACGGGCAAGGCCGACACGGCCGAGGTGGTCTTCGCCCGCGGCTGCCTGGCGGCGCTGCGTCAGCGGCCCGACGAGTGGTCGGCCCTGCTGGCCCTGGCCACCGAGCCGCAGATCTCGTTGGAGGTGGCCCAGGCCGCCGCCCAGGTGCTGTTGGCCTGCGACGACGCCCCGCTGCGCTCCCGGGCCCTCACGCACCTGCAGGGCAACCGGCGCGCGCTCTCCGAGCCCGTGGTGGCCTCGTTCCTGCTGCGCGCGGGCTACGACGCCACGCCGGAGGGCGTGCGTGCCTGCCGCGAGTGGCTGGGGAACCCCTCGCTGGGCCCCGCGAGCGACCGCGACTGGGACGTGCGCTGGCACGCCGTCGTGGGCCTGCTGCGGGCCCTGGCGGAGGGCCGCGTGGCCGGGGCCGAGACGCGCAAGGCCGCGGTGGAGGCGCTCGAGGCCGCGGTGGAGAAGGGGCTGCACCGCGACACGCCGCTGCTCCCGCCGCTGGCCGAGCTGCTGCGCGCGCAGCGGCCGCTGCTGCTGGCCTCCCCCGACCACCGCCTGGCGGAGCGTGACGTGCGCGCCATCGAGGCGCTGCTCCACTGCCGCCACGGGCTCCTGGCCCGCGACCTGCGGGACAGCGCCGTCCAGCGCGCCAACGGCCTGCTGCGCGACGGCATGCTGCTGCTGGGCAGCATGCGCGCGCTCCGGCCCGGCCCCGACCGGGAGAAGGACAAGGACGGCTCGAGCAAGCGCTTCGTCGAGAGGTACCTGACGGCCTGGCCCTACCTCTCGCGCCTGGATCTGCTGGCCGACCGCGGCCGTCGCCCGCCCGAGGCGCTGCGCTTCGACCGGCCCGAGAAGGTGCTGGACCGGTGAGCGCCAGCAACCACGACTTCCTGTTCGCCCAGGAGGCCCAGCGCCTGGGCTACGTCACCGACGTGCAGGTCGAGGAGGCCTTCAAGCTCCAGCGCATCATGAGCGAGGAGCTCAAGATCGACGAGCGGCTCGACGTGATCCTGGTCAAGCGCGGCTGGATCGCCGACGAGCAGGCCCGACGCGTGCAGGCGCGGCTCGAGCCCGAGGGGCGCAAGGGCGAGATCGAGGGCTACCGGCTGCTGGAGAAGATCGGCCGCGGGGCCATGGGCACCGTCTACCGCGCGCTGCACCTGGGGCTGCAGCGGGTCGTGGCCATCAAGGTGCTGCACAAGGAGCTGCCGGCCGACACCACGCAGGTGGCGCGGCTCAAGGCCGAGGCCAAG
>CAZPOZ010000484.1:0-3106 GCA_964588235.1 uncultured Planctomycetales bacterium | reverse complement strand
CGATCGCCTTGGCCAGCAGCGTCTTGCCGCAGCCCGGCGGCCCCATGAGCAGCACGCCGCGGGGGATGCGCGCGCCGATGCGCTTGAACTGGCCCGGCTGCTTGAGGAAGGAGACGATCTCCTGGACCTCGTCCTTGGCCTCCTCGATGCCGGCCACGTCGGCGAAGGTGACCGTGGAGCGCTCCTTCTGGTGCATGCGCGCCTTGGAGCGGCCGAACTGCATCACGCCGCCGCCGCCCACCTGGCGCATCTGCCGCACGACCAGGAACCACATGAAGCCCAGGAGCAGCAGCCAGGGCAGGAACGTGAGCAGCTGCGTGCCGAACGAGGCCGTGTCCTCGCGGGACTCGAACTTGCCCTTCTGGGCCTTGAGGGCGCGCAGCATCGTCTCCTGCAGGCCCGGCGTGAGCATGTTGTTCTCGCCGTGGCCGGTGTGCTGGATCACGAAGGTGTTCGACGGGCGGCCGTGGGTCTCCCCGCGGTACTTGCCCTCGATGCGCGAGCCGCCGTAGACGATCACCTCGTCCACGAGCCCGTCCTCGATGTCCTTCTGCAGCTGGACGAGGTCGGTCTTGTGCGGCTCGGGGCCGCTGTTCGTCGCCACCAGCACCACGATCGTCACCAGGCCGAGCAGCAGCAGCAGCACGGGTGCGTTGCGCCGCGGCTGCGCGCCGCGCGGGGCCTGGTGGCCGGGTCCGTGGCTCGGGCCGTGGCTCGGTCCGGGGTTCGGTCGGGGGTCGTCCATGGTGGCCGGAGTCTAGCCGTGGCCGGGCGGCCGTCGGCGGCAAAGCGTGACCCGACGGTTACATCCGGGGGCCGTGCGCCCAAGCCGGCGGTCCGCGCCGCTCCCCGGGGTCGGCGGGGCCCCGGGGCGACGCCCGAAGGCCGGGCCGCCCCGGGCGGCCCGAGGCTTCAGAAGGCGCGCTCGAAGCCCCGCACCACGCCCTCGGCCAGCCGCCGCACCCACTCGTCGGCCGCCGAGCCCTCGAGCGTCTGGTGGCGGCGCCCGGGCGTGAACTCGGTGTTGGCGTAGACGACGTAGGACTTGAGCACCCGGCCGGTGGCGCGCTCGGTCAGGGTGACCTCGAGCGTGCCGCCCAGCCGCTGCTGCAACGTGCTGCCGTCGCCCGCGAGGGTGATGACGCTCTCGTCGGCCTGCATGCGCCCGGAGACGAGCACGTCGGCCGTGGCGGCCGAGCCGATGGCGTAGGGCGTGCGCGCGCGGATCTCGTCGAGCAGGGCCTGGGTGAGGCGCAGCTCGAGGTCGCGGCGGAAGCCCAGGTTCTCGAGCGTGAGCACCGCCACGCTGCGCGTGGCGGCGGGCAGGTCGCTCAGCCGGCGCGTGCTGTAGCCGCAGCCCGCGGCGACGAGCGGCGCCAGGCCTGCCCAGGCGAGCAGCAGGGGGAGCAGCCGGGGGGCGCGCATCCGCGGCACCTCCTCAGCGCCGTCCCCGCCCAGGCGCCCTGCACGGCGGGCGCATCTCAGCGCAACGTCCCGCTGGCGCCAGGGACGCGCCCCACGGGGGGCAGCCGGCGGATCGTGGGCGGCGGCAGGGCGGAGGGGTCGGGCGCGGGCGCCGGGGGGGGCGCCGTCGTGGGCGGGGGCGCCGGAGGGGGCGCGGGCTGCGGCACGGGTGGCCGTGGAACGGGCGGCTGGGGCACGGGCGGCTGGGGCACGGGCGGCTGGGGGGCCGCGACGGGCGTCGGGGCAGGCTGCGGCTGCGGCACCGCCGGCTGGGGCGGCTGCGGGACCGGCGGCGCGCTGACGGGCGGCAGGTAGGGGAAGGCGGGCTGCGTGCCCCCGGCCCGCCGCGTGGCGGCATCGCGTCGGTACACCTCGGCGGCGGCCCCCGCCCCCCGGCCCGCGTACCAGGCGGCGGCCGCCTCGTCCTTGGCCGCCAGGCGCTCACGCGCCGCGGCGGCTCCGGCCGTGGCCGCCGCCGCCTGCTCGCCGCTGACGCTGCCGGGCCGCTCCCGGGCCAGGGCCAGCACCGCCTCGTAGTGGACCAGCGCCTGGCCGGGCCCGCTCACGACGGGGCCCGCCTGCGCCAGCACCTGGGGGTCGTCGGGCAGCTTCTCGCGCGGGTCCAGGTCCACGAAGCCGCCGTGGTAGCCCGTGCCCTGGTCGCGCAGGAGGTGGACCTCGGCCAGCCCCAGCCGCGCCTCGGGGACCAGGGGGCTGTCGGGGTAGAGCAGGAGCAGGCGCTTGTAGGCCTTGGCGGCCTCGATCCAGCCGTCCTTGTCGTCCTCGCGCTCGTAGGCCCGGCCGAGGGCCAGCAGCGCGTCGTCGGCGAAGCGTCCGTTGGGGAAGGCCGTGGGCACGTAGGCGAGGATCTTGTAGCCCGGCTCCTCGCTGCGCAGGAAGGCGAAGAAGCCGCGGATGCCGGCGAGGTACTCGACGCCGCAGCGGTAGAGCAGCTCCTCGACCTCGGCCAGGTGCGGGTTGGCGGGCGCGATCTCGAGGTACCGCTCCAGCGCCTCGGCGGCGTCGGCGTGCTCGCCGGCGCGGTAGTAGGCGCGGGCCTCCCGCAGCTTGGCCTCCCCGGCGCGGGGCGAGACGGGGTAGTCCTCGACGAGGTCGTGGAACAGCTCGGCGGCCTCCTCGGGGTCCCGGGGCTCCACGGCCACGGCGCGGGCCCAGAGCTGCTCGGCCGCGGCGAGGGCCCGCTCGCGCGACGCGGCCTGCTCGGCCTCGCTCTGCTCGCGCAGGGCGGGGTCGGGCAGGTTCTCGCGCCCGCGCCGGTTGGGGTCGTTGGGGATGGGGATCGATCCGCGGCCGCGGTCGCCCGAGAGCAGGCCGAGCGAGGAGCCGCCCGTGCCGTCCGACCCCACGTCGGTGGAGCAGCCGGGGCCGACCAGCAGGACGAGCACGAGGGGGGCCAGGCGCATCCCGACCACCATAGCCGGCGCCGGGCCCCCGCCCGGAGGCGGGCCGGACCGGGGGAGGGGCGGCCGCCCGCCCGCGCGGGCCGCCTCAACCCCATGGCCACCACGTTCGGGGTAGGGTCCTTCGGAGGGCGAGACCTCTCCTGCGGAAGGCCCTAGCCCGCAGGTTGCGTGAAGCGCGCGCCGCCAGGGGACGGATTCTCCCACGGAGGAGGCGCTGA
>CAZPOZ010000483.1:0-3122 GCA_964588235.1 uncultured Planctomycetales bacterium | reverse complement strand
GCAGCCCCAGGCCCCCGAGCAGCGTCACCAGGTCGAGGGTCACGGCCCCCAGGCCGTGGACCCAGGTGCGCGTGGGCCAGGCGGCGCGCGCGGGCGCGGCCATCAGCCGCGGCCCTTACGAAGGGCGGCGCCCGCCGGGGTCTGCGCCATCGGCGGGGGTCACTTCCCCAGCGCGTCTTCGCGCTTGGCGCGGATGTCGAAGATCGAGGTCAGGTTCGAGAGGCGGAACAGGTTGTGCACCGAGGAGGACAGCCCGCAGAGCCTGAGCCGCCCGCCGTACTTCGTGGTGGCCTGCAGCGCCTCGATCAGCGTGGCCAGCCCCGAGGAGTCGATGAAGGCCACCTGGGCCAGGTCCACGACGATCGGCGTGGCCTTCTCCTGGAGGGCCGTGCGCAGCTGCGTGCGCAGGTCCGGGCTGGTGTGCATGTCCACCTGCCCCTCGACGAGGAAGCAGGCTGCGGTGCCCTGGTTCTGGCGGGTGACCTTCATGCGGGATCCTTAGCCGGGGGTGGCGTGCTTCACGAGGGTGAGGGTGGTTCCACCGTGGCTGTTCTGGTTGTACTCGACCACGTCCATCGTGCTGCGGATCAAGTGCACCCCCAGGCCCCCCGGGCGGACCTCGTCCAGGGGCCGCGACACGATGCGCGCGGGGTCCACGAAGCGGCCGTAGTCGCTCAGCTCCAGGCGCAGCTCGCCCCGCGTGGCCCGCACCTCGAGCTCGATGGGCTGGTCCTTGCGTCCCTTGTAGGCGTGGCGGATCACGTTGCTCACGGCCTCGGTGAGGGCCAGGATGAGGCGGTCACGGTCGAGCTCGCCGAAGCCCGCCAGCGTGGCCGCCTCGCTCACCACGCCGCGCAGCAGGGGCAGGTAGCACGGGTCGGAGGGGACGCGGACGGAGATTCGGCCCTCGGGAGCGCTCATCGGACGGCTCCGGGGGGCCGGAGGGAGCGTTCGCGGACCCGGCCGTCGGCGGAGTCCCACCAGGCCCGCCACGCCAGCACCTGACGGCGCCGCTCGGCAGCGGGGGCGTAGGGCAGGTAGCCCGTGTCGCGGCCCGTGAGCTCGGTCAGGGTCGTGCCCGCCGCCAGGCGGACCGCCTCGTCCTCGTCGTCGAGCAGCTCGATCAGCCGCGGCACCTGGCCCAGGTCGCGCAGGCGCCCGGCCTCACCCACCGCCTGGACGCGCCGGGTGGGGTTGGGGTCGAGCAGGTCGTCGGCCGGCCGGATCGGGCGGGGTCGCTCCGCCACGCAGCCCGCAAGCAGGGTGCCCAGGGCCGCCCCGAGCCACAGCCGCTGCGCCCACGGCGGGGCGCCGCGCCTGAGACCGGCGCGGGCGGACGGCATGGGGGATCGGACGCGCCGCTCCACGGGGTCGGTCTCGCTCGGGTCGCCCCCCCCGCGGCCGGCGGGCCGGGGGCTTCGGGCAGGTCGGGGAGGTCGGGCCGCCATTGTGGAAGGGCCCAGGGACGGGGTCAACGCGCCGCCGGGCGACCCACCGCCCCGGCCCCAGGACCCGGACCGCTGCGCCGGGGCGGCAGCCCCGAAGGCGTCGCCCCCCGAGGCCACGGGGCGCCCGGCCCGGCCGTCGGAGGTCAGAGCCAGCCGTGCTGGCGGTACCAGGCCGCGGTGGCCGCGAGCCCGGCCTCGAGCGGCGTGCGCGCCCGCCACCCCAGCGCCTGGGCCAGCCCCTCGCCCGAGCAGACCCAATGCCCCTCCCCGATCTCCCGGACGCGCTCGCGGGTGAGCAGCGGGGTGCCGCCGGTGAGCTGGGCGCCCAGCGAGGTCAGGCTGCCCAGGAGACGCGCCGCCGAGGTGGGCAGCGAGAGCCGCAGGACCCCGCGGCCGAGCGCGGCAGCCAGGCCCTCGACCAGCGCCTGCTGGGTGAGCACGGGGTCGCGGGTCACGAACCAGCAGCGGCCGGCCGAGGCGGGCGCGCGGCCGGCCCGCAGCAGCCCCTCGGCCAGGTCGGGCGCGTAGATCAGGCTCAGCCGCCGGCCGGCGCCGCCGACGACGGGCAGCACCCCGCGCGCCGCGCCCCGGAACAGGGCCAGGAGGTCGCGGTCGTAGGGCCCGTAGACCGCGGGCGGCCGGAGGACGACCACCTCGAGCCCGGCCTGCGACCCGAACAAGCCCTCCTCGGCCAGCCGCTTGGAGAGGCCGTACACGGTCCGGGGCCTGAGCGGCGCCTCCTCGGTGAGCGGGCGTCCGTCCTCGGAGGGGCCCACGGCGGCGAGCGAGGAGCAGAAGACGAAGCGGCGCACGCCGGCGCGCCGGGCAGCCTCGGCCAGCGCGAGCGTGCCGCGCGTGTTCACGCGCAGCATCTCCGACCGCGTGCGAGCCCTCGTGAGGGCGCCGAGGTGCCAGACCTCCTCCACGCCCTCCAGCGCCGGGCCGAAGCCGCGGGCGCTGCCCAGGTCGCCGGGCACGATCTCCACGGGCAGGCCCTGCAGCCGGGCGGGGGGCTCGGGGCGGCGGGAGAGGCAGCGGACGTGGTCGCCCGACTCGACCAGCAGGCGGACGAGGTGGCTGCCGACGAACCCGTGGCCGCCGGTGAGGAGGACGCGCACGGCGGAAGGATACGTCCCAGGGCCCGGCCCGGGCCCCCCCCGGCCCGGTCGTGCTCCGGGCCGGCACCGCGCCTGGTCGGGGCGCGGCGCGCGGGTCGGCGCAGGCCGGGCGCAGGGGTCGCCCTGAGCCGGTGCGCGAGCCCCCGCCGCCCAACGCCGCACGGTTGACGGGGGCCGCCTGCTCCCTAGGATGGGGCCTCGGCGGCAGGAGCCGGGTAGGCGTCCCGGGCCTCAGGGCCGGGGCGGTGACCCCGTTTCCGGCCCGCTCGCGCCCAGGAGCCCTTTTGGACCTCTTCGACAAGGTCAGCCGGTACCGTCGTGCCGACGATCTCCGCGAGGCGGGGCTCTACCCCTACTTCCGGGCGATCGAGGACTCCCACGGCGGCACGCGGGTCCTGATCCAGGGCCGGCCCGTGGTGATGGCCGGGTCGAACAACTACCTCGGCCTGACGCACGACCCCCGGGTGATCGAGGCCGCGCGCGCCGCGGTCAGCCGCTACGGCAGCGGCTGCACCGGCTCCCGCTTCCTCAACGGCACCCTCTCGCTGCACGAGCA
>CAZPOZ010000482.1:0-3124 GCA_964588235.1 uncultured Planctomycetales bacterium | reverse complement strand
CCGCTGCCCGCGCCTCCCGAGCAGGCCCCGGCCCAGGACCCGGCGCCGGGGCACGATGCGCCGAAGACCGAAGACCACAACGAGACCGACGCCGATATGTCCTTGGACGAGTCGCTGGGCGAGTCCTCGGCCTTGAACGACGCGGAGGGGCGCGCCGCGGCCCCGGCCAAGCCGGGCCAGGGAGCCGGCCGGGGGCGGCCGCGTGCGCCCGGCGGTCCGGCGGGTCCGGGCGAGGGCGGCGAGCCCGACGGCGCCGCGGGCCCCGGACGGCCCGGCCGCAGCCGCAAGGGCCAGCTCTCCCTCGACGTGCCCGTGCGGCTCGCCCCGAGCTCGATCGTGGCCTCGCGTCTGGGCTCCGGCGGCTCGCTCGAGCTCGAGCTGGTGCGTCGGGAGGGGCGCGAGCAGGGCTACCAGGCGCTGCTGCTCGTGGCGCTGGGGGCGGGCCTCTTGGCCGCGGGGCGTCGCTGGCTGCCCGGATGGCTGGTCGTGCTGGCGGGGTTCCTGGCTGCGCTCGTGCTGCACCTGACGCTGGGCGCCGAGGCGGGGGCGATCCCGGCCGCGCTGGCCGACGCCGCCACCGCGCTGGGCGGCCTGCTGCTGCTGCGCGGGCTGGCCCTCAAGGCCTTCGGCCCTCGCGCCGCTCCACGGGGTCGCTCCGGGCCGGCGTCGGCCGCGGCAGCGCTGCTGCTGGGGGCGGCCCTGGCCGTGGCCGGCGCGTCGCCGGCCCGCGCCGACGAGGAGCCCGACCCGGCCGCGGCCCCGGAGGCCGCGCCGGGCGCGGTCGGGGACGGGACGGTGATCGCGCCGCTCGATCCCGACCGGGGGGCCGTGCTCTCCGACGGCGACCGCGTCTTCGTGCCCCTCTCGACGTGGCTGGCGCTGCAGCGCAGGGCCTACCCCGAGCGCGACCCCGAGCTGGTCGCCCTGGGCCAGGTCGTGACCCTGGTGGAGGCCTCCTACCGGGTGGACGTGGGCGGCACGAACGGCGAGGGCACCGCGCGCTTCGTCCTGTCGCAGCGCGGGCGCGGCCTGATGCTCGTGGCCCTGCCCCTCCCGGGCCTGGCGCTCACCGAGGCGCGGCTGGACGGCCGCCCGGTGCGCCTGCTGCTGGACGGCGCGGCCTACCGCCTGCCCCTGGAGGCGCTGGGCGACGGCGGCCGCCAGGACCGCGTGCTCGAGGTCTCGTTCCAGGTGCCGGTGGCGGGGGGGCCGGGGGGCCGGACCTTCGCCTTCGGCGGGCCCACCTTCGCCGCGGCCACGCTGGACGTCACGGCGGGCGACTTCGGCGGCACGCTCGAGGTGAGCGGCGCCGGGCGCGTGGCCGTGCTCGCCTCGCCGGCCTCCGGCGAGGAGTTCCACGCCCGGGCCTGGCTCGGGCGCGCCGTCAAGGCCGGGGCGGCCTCGTCCTACACCGTGCGCCTGGCGGAGCGCTCGCCGGCCTCGCTGCCGGCCGAGGTGCGCACGCGGGTCGAGTCGCGCTGCGTCCACAGCCTGCGGGACGGCGGCACCGAGACGGTGCTGAGCGCCCAGGTCCTCGTGCTGCAGGGCCGGGCGCCCTTCGTGGACTTCACCCTGCCCGCGGGGGTCGAGGTGCTGGAGGCCTCGGGCCCCCAGGTGGCGCGCTGGGAGGCGTCTCCCGGCCGGGTGCGCCTGGTGCTCGCCGCCCCGCAGGAAGGGGTGGTCGCCGTCACGGTGCGGGCCTTCCGCCCCGCCGACGCCCCCGAACGGGCCGAGGAGCTGCCGGAGCTCGCCGCGCTGGGCGCCACGGGGGAGAGCGGCCTGGTGATCGTCAACGGCGATCCCACGCTGCGCCTGACCCTGGAGGCGGGGCCGGGGCTGTTCCGCACCGGCCGTCCGGCCGAGCCCGACGCCGTCGGCGCCGACCGGGTGGGGCGCGTGGCCGGGGCCTGGCGCTTCGCCGCGCGGCCGGCGCCGCTGTCCGTCCGCGCCCAGCGGGCGGGCGTGCGGCTCTCCAGCGTCACCCGGGTGCGGGTGACCGTGGGCGACGACCGGGTGCGCACCCTGCTCGAGGGCGTGGTGGAGGCCCAGCGCGCCGCCGTGGGCGAGCTGACCTTCCGCCTGCCCGGGCCCGACGAGATCCGCTCGGTCGAGGGCCCGGGGCTGCTCACCTGGTGGACGTCCGGCGAGGGCGAGCAGCGCCGCCTGCACGTGCGCTTCACCGACCTGGCCGAGGGGGCGCGCGAGCTCACCGCGCGCCTGGAGCGCCGGCTGGGCGGGCAGCGCGACGGGCTCTCCCTGCCGCGCTGGAGGCTCGAGGGCGCGCAGGACGACCGGGGGCTGCTCGTCGTGTTCACGCTGCCCGACGTGGAGCCGCAGATGGGCTCGCTGGCGGGCCTGCGCGCCCTGCCGCCCTCGCGGCTGGCGGGCCAGCAGCCCAACGTGGAGGGCGCGCGGGCCACCCACGCCTTCGAGTGGGAGGCCGCGGTGGACGGCGCGCTGCCGGCGGTGCTGCGCACGCCGGAGCAGGAGCTCGAGGCGGTGGTCGTCAGCCAGATCTCGCCCGGCGACGAGCTGCAGCGCCTGGAGCACCTGGTGCTGTTCGACGTGCGCCGCGGCGCCGCCGACACCCTGCGGCTGTTCCTGCCCGACGGGGGGGCGGCGGCCGACGACGTCGTGCGCGCCCGCGACCTGCGCGAGCTGCGCTCCGAGCGCGTCACGCGCACCGACGCCGACGGGCGTGAGGTGAACGGCCTGCTGTACACGATCCGCCTGCAGTCGCCGCGCAGCGGCCTGGTGGAGGTCACCGCCGGGCAGACCTGGCCCCCGGGCACCGTCGTGCGCATGCCGCGCCCCGAGGGCGTGAAGGCCACGCGCTGGTTCGGGCTGGTGCGCACCTTCCTGGACGGCAGCGTGGAGGTGCGGCCCGGGGCGGGGGAGCCCGACCCGGCCGAGGTCGCCGACCTGCCCTTCCTGCCCACCGGGCTCCCGCCGGCCGCCGTGCTCAAGGCCTACGCGGCCCGCGCGCCCTGGACGCTGCAGGTGCTCGCGCGGCGCCATCGCCTGGAGCAGCAGGCCGACGCGCTGGTGCTCTCGGCGCAGGCCGAGGCCGTGGTGGGCCTGGACGGCGAGGCGCGCGTGCGCGTGCGCTACCGCCTGTTCAACC
>CAZPOZ010000481.1:0-3127 GCA_964588235.1 uncultured Planctomycetales bacterium | reverse complement strand
GCCCAACCTGAAGGGTCTGGAGCAGGCCCTGGCCGCCGGCGTGGGAAAGGTGTCGGTGTTCACCGCGGCCAGCGAGAGCTTCTCTCTCCGCAACGTGAACGCCACGATCGCCCAGACGCTGGAGCGCTTCCGTCCCGTGGCCGCGGGCGCGCGCGGCGCCGGCCGGCGGCTGCGCGGCTACGTGAGCACGGCGATCGCCTGCCCCTTCGAGGGGCCGATCCCCCCGGCGCGCGTGGTGGAGGTCGTTCGGCGGCTGATCGACCTGGGCTGCGACGAGATCTCGGTGGGGGACACGATCGGCGCCGGCACCCCCGGCGAGGTGCGCCGGCTGCTCGACGCGCTGCTGCCGGTGCTGCCGCCGGAGCGCTGCGTGCTCCACTTCCACGACACGCGCGGGATGGCGGTGGCCAACGCGCTGGCGGCGCTCGACCGCGGCGTGGTCCGGTTCGACGCCTCGGCCGGGGGCCTGGGGGGCTGCCCCTTCGCGCCCGGCGCGGCGGGCAACGTGGCCACGGAGGACCTCGTGTTCCTGCTCGACGGCCTGGGGCTGGAGCACGGCATCGACCTCGCGGCGCTCGAGGGCGCCGGCCGGCTCGTGGCCGCCGCCCTCGACCGGACGCTGCCCAGCCGCGTGCACGCCGCGCCGCCGCTCAGGCCCCTGCCCTGATCGTGCGGTCCCTGGATCGAACGGCGGCGGGCGCCCCAGGCTCCGGCTAGGCTGCCGTCCCCCACGGAGCCGCCCATGAGCCACTACGAGCACGGCGACCTGTCGAAGTTCCCCGAGATCGGCAAGGACGCCCCGCAGCTCGCGGAGGCCTTCTTCGCCTGGTACGGGAAGGTCTTCGCCGAGGGCGCGCTCACGCGGCGCGAGAAGAGCCTGATCGCGCTGGCCGTGGCGCACGCCGTGCAGTGCCCCTACTGCATCGAGGCCTACACCTCGGAGTCGCTGAACACGGGCAGCAACCTCGAGGAGATGACCGAGGCGCTGCACGTGGCCGCCGCGATCAAGGGCGGGGCCGCGCTGGTCCACGGCGTGCAGATGCGCAAGCAGGCCGCCCAGGTCTCGATGTAGCCCGTGGATCTGCCCGTCCCTCCTCCGTACGCGCCCGCCGGCGCGCCGCCGGCCCGCGGCCGGCGCTCCACGGGGTCGCTCGCCCCCGCGGCCCAGCTCGAGGCCCTGGCGCGTCTGCCCGTGCCCACCTTCCAGGAGCACCTGGCCCGGGCGGGCCTGCCCGCGCTCACGGCCGGCCCCGTGCGCGTGCTCCAGGTGAACGTGGGCAAGCTGTGCAACCAGGCCTGCCGGCACTGCCACGTGGACGCGGGCCCGCACCAGGTCGAGGAGAACATGGCCTGGCCCACCTTCGAGGCCGTGCTCGGCCTGGCGCGCGAGCTGCGGCCCGCGGTCGTGGACGTGACCGGGGGCGCGCCCGAGCTCAACCCCTCCTTCCGGCGCTTCGTGCGCGAGGTGCGGGCGCTGGGCGTGCCCGAGGTGATCGACCGCTGCAACCTGACCGTGCTGCTGCTGCCCGGCCAGGCCGACCTGCTCGCCTTCCTGGTCGAGCAGCGCGTCCACGTGGTCGCCTCCCTGCCGGCCGTGAACGCGCAGCAGACCGACGCCCAGCGCGGCGAGCACGTCTTCGAGCGCTCGCTCGAGGCCCTGCGCCGGCTCAACGCCGCGGGCTACGGCCGGCCGGGCACGGGGCTCGAGCTCACGCTGATGAGCAACCCCTCGGGCGCCTTCCTGCCCCCGCCCCAGGCGGCGCAGGAGCGGCGCTTCCGGGCGCTGCTGGCCGAGCGGTACGGCATCGTGTTCACGCGCCTGATCGAGCTGACGAACATGCCGATCCACCGCTTCCTCGAGTTCCTGCTCGAGCGGGGCGAGGCCGAGCGCTACGCGGCCACGTTGAGCGCGGCCTTCAACCCCGCCGCCGCCGCCGGGCTCATGTGCCGCGACACGCTCTCCGTGGGCTGGGACGGCCGCCTGTACGACTGCGACTTCAACCAGATGCTCGGCCTCAGGCTCGAGCCGGCGGGGACCCGCACGGTGTTCGAGGCGCGCGCCGAGGCGCTGGCCGGGCGCCCCGTCCGCGTGGCGCGCCACTGCCTGGGCTGCACGGCCGGGCAGGGCTCGTCCTGCGGCGGGGCGACCGCGTAGGCGCGCCGGGTCCCGGAGGAGGCCCCATGAGCGTCACGGAGCGGCTCTACGGCCAGCAGGGGCCCATGGAAGACGACTCGATGGTGGGCACGCTGGCGGCGCAGGCCGAGGTGATCTGGCCCGTGGAGCGCCCGCTGCTCGAACGCCTCGGGCTGCCCGCCTGCCGACGCGTGCTCGACCTGGGCTGCGGCACGGGGCGCATCGCGGGGCGCATCGCCGCCGCCTGGCCGCAGCTCGAGGTGCTGGGCCTGGACCTGTTCGAGGGCCACCTGGCCGTGGCCCGGCGCGACCACCCCCCCGAGCGCTTCCCCCGCCTCTCCTTCCGGGCGGGCGACGCGCGCGCCACGGGGCTGCCGGCGGCCTCGTTCGACGCGGTCGTGGTGCGGCACCTGCTGCAGGCGCTGCCCGACCCGCAGGCGGTCCTGGCCGAGGCGCTGCGCGTGCTGCGGCCCGGCGGGCTGCTCTACGAGCTGGCCGAGGACTACCAGGGCCTGCTGATCGACGCCGACGACCCCCAGGCCCGTTCGCTGTTCCTGGACGCCGCGCCGGGCTTCGTGCCCGAGGGCACCGACCTGCTCCACGGCCGTCGCGCCTACCGCCTGTTCCGTGCCCTGGGGCTCGAGGAGGTCCGCGTGCATCCCGTGGTCGTGGACGTGCTCGGCGCCCCCCGCTCCACGTGGTCGGCGATCTTCGCCTGCTGGCGCGACGGCTACGCGGCGCTCACCGCCCGTGTGCTGGGCGTGCCCGAGGCCGAGGTGCGCCGCCGCTACGCCGGCATCCTGGCCGCCGTCGAGGATCCGGACCGCTGGTCCGGCTGGTGGCTCCAGGCCGTGAGCGGGCGCCGGCCCCGCGCCTGAGCCGCGACGCCACGACCAGGGGCGAGGCGGGGTGCGTGCGGCGCGCTGGAGCCGGGCGCTCAGGCCGCTTCCTCCTCCTTGCGCAGGCTGCAGGCGCGTCGTCGTCGTCATCGGC